>NZ_JBGEWD010000056.1:0-301 GCF_041205085.1 Clostridium moutaii | reverse complement strand
GCTTTTCGGAAAGAGTATCAAATATTTCAAAAACGCAATCCTGCGTTTTTTCTTTCAGCACGAAAATAAGCATTAGAGAGCAGTTCCGAAAGAGCATAGTTAAGAAAGCTTGTTTGCTATTACCACGTCCGCCTTCTACAGTGTCTAATTCTACAACAGATGTTTCGGGAGCTTTTTTAATTAACTCTTTAAAATCATCATAAGTCCTGTTGATGCGAAATTCTCTGGCAGCCAGACTTATTCTGGTAGGTGTTTTCCTTTCTTTGCACTTATAACGAACGCGTCGTCTCAAATCAATGTT
>NZ_JBGEWD010000055.1:0-307 GCF_041205085.1 Clostridium moutaii | reverse complement strand
TTCCCCTCGCCTCCACCAATCAAATCCACAATCGATATAAAAAAATATAGACATAATATACTATTGTATAAACGTAACTCCAGCTAAAATCAAGTTGGAGTTTTTGCTTATGTATAAATAAAGCCCTAGAATTAACTAGGGCTTTGACCATATACACAAATTAATCGAGCATCCAAATGAGGAGAAATTTGTTATTCCATATATTATATAGAGCTATTTTAATAATTGTTACAATGAATTAAAAATACGATAGACTTTATGTCAATTTATGGTATAATAAGTATACATAGTTAACTTCTTACAATGT
>NZ_JBGEWD010000054.1:0-341 GCF_041205085.1 Clostridium moutaii | reverse complement strand
CCTTTCTTTGCACTTATAACGAACGCGTCGTCTCAAATCAATGTTTCGGGCTTCAAAAACACCCTTGTTGAGGTAGTGATAAAGAGTTCTGCGGCTACAAGGAATCTCGTGTCCATGGTTTGCATAAATGTGGGCAATTGACTGACCTCGCTTTATAAGAGGAGAAATTAAATCATCTAACATAGCGATATCAGCTGGTGACTGGTTAATTCCGTCCCGGCAGGAAATCAAAAGATCATGAGAAGATTCATCGGCTTGCTGGGCGGAATAAAGGGAATGCTGTAGATTGCACCGTTTTATTTTAGGACACCCATTGCAGACATAAGGGGCCTTTTTTATCT
>NZ_JBGEWD010000053.1:0-414 GCF_041205085.1 Clostridium moutaii | reverse complement strand
TGCCGGACATCATAGGGCCAGTCCCTCTGTCTCTCTAGATAAGAAATTTTTTATTTTAATTACTTTTTAAAATTCATTGTAATTATGTTTTTTATTTATTGATATCTAATATACACTGTTATAATTACCTTGTCAACATTTTTATACAATTTTTTTAAAAAAATGATGTCGAAATTTTTATTTTATTGATTTTAATTAAAAAAATTATAAAAATGTAATGAAATCCTGCTTGCAGCAATACATGGAATATGAAAAAAGATAAATTTTATTCATACTGTTTCACCCCCTAACAAATAAAAAGACTAATCAAATTATTATGAACTTGATCAGCCTCCAGTTTATCCAGTAAACTTAATTTTAATAAGATTGAATTTTACAAAATAAAAAACTTCCTGCTGAGAAAATCAGGAAGTT
>NZ_JBGEWD010000052.1:0-434 GCF_041205085.1 Clostridium moutaii | reverse complement strand
CCAGTTGGTTTTCCTGCTCGCTGATACGCATCATTAAATGCGTTAATTATTAATCCTTTTGTCATTCTTTCACTCATTGATAATCCAATGATTTTTTGTCCACATAAATCCATTATTGCTGCTATATACAGCCAACCTTCGTCTGTCCACAAATAGGTGATATCGCTTACCATTTTTTCATTTGGCTTTTCCACAGTAAAATTGCGGTTAAGTATATTTTCTGCTACTGGCAGTTTATGGCCTGAATAAGTAGTAGCCTTAAACTTCTTTGCAACTTTTGATTTTATATTATTTTTACTCATAATATGTTCTACTCTTTTATGATTAACAGGTTTTTTGCTTAGCTTATTTACTTCTCTGGTAATTTTAACAGAACCAAACACATTATTACTTTTCTTGTGGATATCTTTTATTTGCTCTAAAAGCTTTTTATT
>NZ_JBGEWD010000051.1:0-525 GCF_041205085.1 Clostridium moutaii | reverse complement strand
TTATTTTAGGACACCCATTGCAGACATAAGGGGCCTTTTTTATCTTAGGGCAAACCTTAGGAATATATTCTGGACAGATTTTTCTACAGTCTCTTCCGCAGGAGGGACTGTAACAGATTTTGCAAAGCTTCACACAATCTTTATTATCGCATAGGAAACGGAGCTGGCAGATCTTCTTTCTTGCACAGTTAATCAAATGTTGTGGGTCGTCTCTATCTGGAAAGTAGCGATATTTTTTTACTTCTTTAGAAACAGTACTAGGATGTTTATCTATAGTTTTTGCAATAGAAGCAAAAGATTTACCATCAATAAGACCCTTTTCAATTTTGATACGTTGTGTAGTTGATAAATGTTTACCATTATAATTAGCATTAGACATAGTAACCTCCTATAAGCATGGAGGAATCGAAGGATCAAAGATCCATGGCAGTCTTGCACTTGCATATACCTATATTATCGTGCAAGATTAACTTATTGAAAGACGAATTAAGTACTGCAAACAAGAAGTTACATTTTCATTTTACG
>NZ_JBGEWD010000050.1:0-601 GCF_041205085.1 Clostridium moutaii | reverse complement strand
GAGGGATTATAAAAATGAAAAAGGGATATATATTTATTATTTTAACTGCTATTTTCTATAGTACTGCTGAAGTTGCAGGTAGAATTCTAGCACAAACAGGCAGTATGGATCCATTTCAAGTTATGTTTATTGCTTTTTTAATAGGAGCCATATTGTTATGTCCTCTGGCTATGAAGGATGTTAAAGCTAGAAAACTGAAAATAAAAGCTGACGATTTAAGATATTTTGCCATTTGTGGTATATCGGCAGTTACTGTATCCATGGTATTGCTTCAGTTTGCAGTTACTTACACTAAAGCATCTACTGCAGCAGTTCTGTATTGTTTGAATGCAGTATTTTCAGTACCCTTTGCATATTTCATGCTGAAGGAAAGGGTATCCAAGGCAACTGTTATATCAATGGTGGTGTCTTTAATTGGAGCTGTTGTAATACTGAATCCTTCAGAAATTATAGGAGGACTTGGAAATCCCAGAGATATTATAGGTATGCTTTTTGCACTTGGTTCTGCAGTAAGCTGGTCTTTTTATACTGTATACAGTAAAAAGAGAGTTGAAATATATGGAGGATATGTTTCCAATTTCTTCGGCTTTTCTTTTGGAGT
>NZ_JBGEWD010000049.1:0-621 GCF_041205085.1 Clostridium moutaii | reverse complement strand
GAGGAACAGCAATTCCAGCATTGTACATCTTACAAAGAGAAGCACCCTTACCTCCTGCAAAACCAAATGCTTCATCGGTAATGTCACTAAAACTATAAGCAAATTTCATACTATATATCCTCCTTATAAAATGCAGTACGCAGTATCGTTATATATTCATCAATTTCCCTTATATACCGCGCCTGTTCCTTATTGTAATCTTCAATGCGTTTTTCTGGTGAAGTCTGAGATTCACTATAGCCTTTAAGGGTAAATATAATAATGTTAATTGCTTTTTCAATATCAAAATTTTCCTTAAAAAGAGATAAATCAATATCTTTAAGCATCTCATTCTTCACATCGAAATACAATAGATTTGTGTATTCATTAATTTTTCCGGCCACTGCAGGATCCTTTTCAAAAAAAGCCGATGTCACAAAATCAAAAATGGCAGGATATTTATTGGTCAGCTCCAACTTTAATAAAAACATATTTCTAAACCTTTTTAGAATGTCCTTTTCCTTTATGTTAATTTGTGAATAGTATTCCTGCATTATTATAGTGTTTGCATATTTGAACAAAAAGATATACAAATTCTTTTTTGTGCCGAAATAATGAAAAAGTAAACCCTTTGATATTTCT
>NZ_JBGEWD010000048.1:0-640 GCF_041205085.1 Clostridium moutaii | reverse complement strand
TACTGGTGTAGATGGTAATGGGACACATATGGGAGTAAGAGCGACAATAGGAAGGTCTACAGGTAAGTATTATTGGGAATATAAATTATCGGGAGCATTGGGGAGTACATTTCTTGGTATAGCAAATATAAATGCAGCTCTATCCGGATCGGGAGCTCAAAGTAATAATGCAAGAATATATAGTGGATCTAGAGCAACTAATGACATAATAGGAATTGCTTTAGATTTAGATGAAGGAACAATAGAATTTTATAGGAATGGTGTATCTCAAGGTATTGCTTTTACTGATATATCTCTTTTGGGTATTCCTGTATTTCCTTTTGTTGCAAATGGTGCTTCATATAGTATTCCTAGTATTACAGCAAATTTCGGAGCAACAGATTTTAATTATCGTATACCGGGAGGATATAAATCTTATGATGAAAATCAAACGACGCCTAATTTTTTAATAATGCAAAATAATAAATATTATAGTGCAAAAAATAATATATTAACAAATCTGGGAGCACCAACAGATGATACACAAAAGGAACAATGGTTTAGCGATTATGGTGTTGGTGATTTAAAAGAATCATTGCTTACTCCTAGAGAGGATGGAAGCAAATTAATAGATAGTTTGGATAATCAATTTGAAGTTAGG
>NZ_JBGEWD010000047.1:0-688 GCF_041205085.1 Clostridium moutaii | reverse complement strand
CGCAGGATTGCGTTTTTGAAATATTTGATACTCTTTCCGAAAAGCTTGAAATTGGTACTTTTAAAAAACTTTTTCCTGTTATCCTCACCGACAACGGTATTGAATTTCAATACCCACAACGCATTGAATGTGACGCTAACGGCGAAATTCGCACTAAAGTTTATTATTGCAATCCAAACAGTTCCTGGCAAAAAGGTATGCTTGAAAAGAATCATGAATACATACGTTATGTGATTCCAAAAGGACAGAGCCTGGATCCATATACACAGGACGATGCTATTCTATTAATGAACCACATCAATAGTGAAGCAAGGGACAGTTTAAATGGCTGCAACCCATTTAAACTGTCCCTTTTGCTTCTCAATAATAAGCTGCATAAACTTTTACATCTTAAGGAAATGGCACCAGATGAAGTTCAGTTGCAGCCTGGATTACTAAGAAAATAAAATCAAACTGCATTGAGGAATCCACTATATGAATTTAGTCTTGCATAAAATCGGTATGTGGAATTTAGTTTTGCACGCTATTTCAGATGCCTGTTTGCTATGCAAAAACAAAGGCAAACAAACTTCATTAACACTATTATAGAGCCTTTTTCAGTTCGAGTAAAGGGCATCAGTTCTGAATTAAGTATTGCATTTTCAAGGTTCTTAACTATACAAGAATTTACAATTTCATTTAACCTTTT
>NZ_JBGEWD010000046.1:0-694 GCF_041205085.1 Clostridium moutaii | reverse complement strand
TAATAAATATCCACCAGCTTAGCTGGTGGTTTTTCCTAAGCCCTATAAGGGCACACATTACCAGCGTTATGCCTTAAGGCATTTTAAAGATCCCGCCAGCCGCAATTTATGTTACTTGCTACCCTTAAAAGGGTTCATGTATTCCTTTATACTTATTTGGTCGGCGATCATATCTTCTTTCTGTTGATTTCTTATATATTCTTCTATTGCTTTTTTATTTTTTCCAACTGTATCTACATAAAATCCTCTGCACCAAAAGTGCCTATTTCCATATTTATATTTTAAATTTGAAAATCTCTCAAATATCATTAAACTACTTTTTCCCTTTAAGAATCCCATAAAACCTGAAACACTTATCTTTGGTGGTATCGATAAAAGCATATGTATATGATCTTCGCATGCATTCGCTTCTATTATTTCTACACCTTTCCACTCACAAAGTTCTCTTAATATTTTTCCTATCTCTTTTCTTTTTTCTCCATATATTTCTTTCCTTCTATATTTCGGTGCAAACACTACATGATATTTACATCTCCATTTAGTATGTGATAAACTATTACTGTCCATTTAGGGCAGACCTCCTTTGATTATAGATTTGGCTGACGAGACCACTTCTATTTTATCAAAGTGAGGTTTTTTTGTTCACCGCTTAAGCTATTCTGAACGCACCTGCACAGCAGGTGGTTTTCTTTTG
>NZ_JBGEWD010000045.1:0-840 GCF_041205085.1 Clostridium moutaii | reverse complement strand
AACAGGCGATTCGGTTATTGTGAACGGCAGTATTGGTGTTGTTACGAAAAAAAGTTAAATTCAGGTTGTGCTTCTGAGTCAAGGCTAATTCACAATCTTAAGGACTTACTTTATTACAGTAAGTCCTATTTTTGTTATGATAAAATTAAGGGGTGATTGCTGAACATGGGAACAGTGTAAATTCATAAAATTAATGCTTCGCCTACCTAATAAGAATATAGATGTTAAATATCATAGTATAACATTTACTTTTCAGTACATAACACAAATGCTGGTACTCACATAGAAGAGAGAATAAAAGTGCCCTTTCCCCATTAAATTAGACAGCTAAAACTCGTAATATCTCTATTTTTCGTATAATATCGTAATGTATGATTTTTTATGCTGCCTGTGCTTTCTTACTTGCATTATTATAATATTCCTCAGGTGTTATATATCCNTATCTCTATTTTTCGTATAATATCGTAATGTATGATTTTTTATGCTGCCTGTGCTTTCTTACTTGCATTATTATAATATTCCTCAGGTGTTATATATCCATTAGAAGCATGTATTCTCTGCCTGTTATAAAATATCTCAACATATTCAAACACTGATGCACGAGCCTCTTCACGTGTTTTATAGTGGTTTTCATAAAGCCATTCGCATTTCATTTTACCCCAGAATGATTCCATTGGCGCATTATCCCAACAGTTACCTTTACGTGACATGCTACATACAAAACTACACTTTTTAAGCAAAGTTTGGTAATCGCTTGAGCAATATTGAGCCCCTCTGTCTGAGTGTAATATAACGCCAGTTGGTTTTCCTGCTCGCTGATACGCATCATTAAATGCGTTA
>NZ_JBGEWD010000044.1:0-1209 GCF_041205085.1 Clostridium moutaii | reverse complement strand
AGGAGGAAGAAGCAATGTCAAAAGAGAAGTTTGAAAGAACAAAACCGCACGTAAATATAGGAACAATAGGACATGTAGACCATGGTAAGACTACATTGACAGCAGCAATAACAATGGTTTTATCAAAAGAGGGAAAGGCATCTGCAACAAAATATGATGAGATAGATAAAGCACCAGAGGAGAAAGAAAGAGGAATAACCATAAATACAGCACATGTTGAATATGAGACAGACAAGAGACATTATGCACATGTAGACTGTCCAGGACATGCAGATTATGTAAAGAATATGATAACAGGTGCAGCACAGATGGATGGAGCAATATTGGTAGTAAGTGCAGCAGATGGTCCTATGCCACAAACAAGAGAACATATACTACTGGCAAGCAGAGTAGGAGTACAATATATAGTAGTATTTTTAAATAAAGCAGATCAGGTAGACGATCCGGAATTATTGGAATTAGTAGAGATGGAAGTAAGGGAATTGTTAAGTGAATATGGTTTTCCAGGAGATGAAGTTCCAATAATAGTAGGAAGTGCACTTAAGGCATTGGAGAATCCAGATGATCCAGAAGCTACAAAGTGTATACATGAATTAATGGATGCAGTAGACAATTATATACCTACACCAGACAGACCAACAGACAAACCATTTTTAATGCCAATAGAGGATGTATTTACAATTACAGGAAGAGGAACAGTAGCAACAGGAAGAGTAGAGAGTGGAGTATTAAAAATAGGAGACGAACTAGAGATAGTAGGATTAAAAGAAGAGAGCAAGAAGACAGTATGTACAGGAGTAGAAATGTTCAGAAAGCTTCTTGATCAGGCAATGGCAGGAGATAATATAGGAGCACTTTTAAGAGGCATACAGAGAGACGAAGTAGAGAGAGGCCAAGTACTTGCAAAGCCAGGTACAGTACACCCTCACAAGAAATTTGTAGGTCAGGTTTATGTACTTAAGAAAGAAGAAGGCGGAAGACACACACCATTTTTTAATGGATACAGGCCACAATTTTATTTTAGAACAACAGATGTAACAGGATCCATTGCACTGCCAGAAGGCGTAGAGATGGTAATGCCGGGAGATCATATAGATATGAATGTAGAACTGATAACACCGGTAGCAATGCATGAAGGATTGAGATTTGCAATAAGAGAAGGCGGAAGAACAGTTGGTTCTGGTGTTGTAACTAAAATAGTTCAGTAAT
>NZ_JBGEWD010000043.1:0-1468 GCF_041205085.1 Clostridium moutaii | reverse complement strand
TGATGTTAGTATAAAAGAGTAGACACAAAAAAATAGATTTACTAAAGATCTATAATAAAATTAAGAAAGGAAAGTGTCTACAAGTGGGAAAAACATCTAAAAGATATACGGATGAATATAAAAATACTATTGTTGAATTATTTAATAGAGGAAAGACGTATAGTGAACTTAACAGCGAATATGGAATACCTAAAACAACAATGAGGCAGTGGGTACTTAAGAATAAAAACAAAAAAGATGGTACAGAAGCCAAGGAGCAAAATATCAAAGGAATTCTTAAAAAGAATGTCATGCTTCAGGAGGAAAATGAAATATTAAAAAAAGCTTTATCCATATTCGCAAAGGAAAAATAGAGGATGTTTATAAGTTCATTAATGAAAACAAGCATTACTATTGTAAAAAAATCAAAAAATGCTTTGCAATAAAAATCATGTGCAAAGTATTGGGCATAAGCAGGGCTGCTTATTACAAGCATCTAAACAGGAAACCATCCAAATGGAAACAACAAAATAAAATTTTAGATAAAATGATATATAAAGAATACAAAGATTCAAAAGGCAGGTATGGTGCGGTTAAAATACTCAGACAGCTTATGAAAAAAGGATTTAAACCAAGTTTGAAACGGGTTCAGAGACGGATGAAAAAATTGAATATAAGATCAATTATAGTAAAAAAACGGAATCCATGTTGCCCTGGCAAAGTCAATGCAGCTGGTAAAGAAAATCTTATTAAGGAAAATTTTGCGACAGACACAATCAATAAAAAATGGCTTACAGATATAACGTACATATATACTTTAAAGGATGGGTGGTGCTATCTGGCATCTGTTTTTGACTGCTGCAGTGCAAAAATAGTTGGATGGCATATTTCGAAGAATATGAATGCCAATACAGCATTAAAGGCTGTAAAGAATGCTATAGAAATTCAAAAACCTGATAGTGCATCACTTATACTACACAGTGATTTAGGTTCTCAATATACAAGCAGTGAAGTTGAAGAATACCTTAAAAGCAAGGGCATACGGCATTCTTACAGTAAAAAGGGATATCCTTATGACAATGCACCTATGGAATCATTTCATGCTTCACTAAAAAAAGAGGAACCGAGGATGAACAAATATATTAATTTTGAAGATGCAAAGATATCAATATTTGAATATATTGAAAGCTGGTATAACAGAAAAAGAATACACAGCAGGATTGGCTATATTACTCCACAGGAGTGTGAAGATATTCAAAGGAGGAAGTTAGCTGCCTGATAAAATCAACTACAGCAATTAAATTTTCAATCAGCCCTAAGGATAAACATATTCAATTTAAATATATGTCAAGGACAAGCCATGGGCTTGCTCTGTATATCCTTGATATATATTTAGATTGAATTAAAATAGTTAAAGGCTATTTGAAAATTAAAATATATTCAGTTTAAAAGTTCAAAAAATGTGTCTACTTTATTGACATAGATCCAA
>NZ_JBGEWD010000042.1:0-1492 GCF_041205085.1 Clostridium moutaii | reverse complement strand
TGATATGACCCCAATAAGTTAGACTTTATTGCGTAGTAGTTTTTAACTGCTGCGCAATTATTTTATGCAATCAAGAGGCTGATCCTGTATTCTACAGGACTCATCCATCCTAATTTCTCTTTAATTCGTTTCTCATTATAATACTTTATGTATTTGTCTATTGTTTCTTTCAGTTCATCATAACTATAATAAACTACACCATAATACATCTCTTGTTTCATAATTCCAAAGAAGCTTTCCATTACTGAATTATCATGACAGGTTCCTTTCCGAGACATACTTTGGAAGATTTTGTTTTCTTTTAGCTTATAGCTATAAGCCTTCATCTGGTAAGCCCATCCTTGATCTGAATGAAATGTACGCCTGTATTTACAATCGCTTGTAATTTTTATAGCTTCATTTAAAGCATTCATTATATTCTCAGCAGATGGTCGCCTAGAAATACCATAACTAATTATTTCTCTACTGCACATATCCATAAATGGATCCAAATAGAGCTTCTTTATGATCATTCGTCCTTTGTCATCTATATCATAATACTTAAATTCAGAGGTGTCTGTTGTAATCTTTTGGTGTGGAATATGAGTTTCAAATCTCCTGTGAATTCTATTAGGAGCAACCCTACCAACCTTGCCTTTATAGGAACTGTATTTACGGCTTTTTCTGGTAAACGAAGTAACCTGAATACCTAGATTCTGGACAATTCGTTGAACACGTTTCTTGTTTACAATGAGTCCTTGTTTTCTTAATTCTCCATAAATTCGACGATAACCGAAATCTTTGTTTTCATTTCTAATTTCTAGGATTCTTTGCTCAAGAGCAGCATTTGGATTTTTTCTGTCAAAGCGTTTCTGCCAGTACATATATGTTGCTTTAGGAAAACCTGTGAATGCGAGAATATCTTTTAGTTTGAAGTATCCTCGGAGGCTGTGGATAATTCTCGCTGTTTTTTCAGAAGAGCTTCCTCCTCTAAACGCAGCCTCCTCAGTTCTTTTAAATAGGCATTCTCTATTTTCAATCGTAGTAATTCATCTTCAAGTTGTTTTACATGCTCAGCACTTGTATCTATTGGTTTAATATCAACCTGTTTTTTTTGGTGAGAGTTCTTAGATGATTTCATTGATTTCTTCCGTCCTTTCGGTTTTGGTCTCAGAGCATCAGGACCCGCAATTCTGAAATCATTAACCCATTTGGTAATCAATGGTGGATTATTCATTCCAACTGATAAAGCTAGTTCCTGATAAGAAACTTCTGTTGTTAAATATAACTCTACCACATGAAGTTTAAATTCAAAAGTATATGTTTCATTTTTTCTGGAACGCAGTAACCCTTCATCACCAAACTCTTTATAAGCAGTGATCCATCTTAGAACCATTGACCTGCCTGTAATACTATATTTTTCTGCAAGGTACGTGTATCCACCTTCTCCATTTAAGTATGCATTGACAACTTCTTTTTTTAATTGATAACTATATTTTGCCATAAAAAACTG
>NZ_JBGEWD010000041.1:0-2557 GCF_041205085.1 Clostridium moutaii | reverse complement strand
TGTTTATGTTAACATAAAAATAGGTCAAACGCTCATTGAAAAATAGGTCACTTAATAACCAAAATATGTTATTCTCTTAGTATTATGCTAAGAGGAGGACAGGAGGAAGTGATCACGCTGACACAAAAACAAAAGGTAATATTAAAACATATTGATGGAATGAGCAACCGGGCTATTGCAAAAGAATTACACATGAGCAAGGATACTATAAATAAATATGTCAATGAGTATCAACATCAAAAAACAGAATTGTTGCTTATTAATCCTGGATTGGATCAATCCGAACTTATTCAAGCAATTGTTGAAAAGCCAAAATATCATTCTAATGGACGTAAACCTGTAAAGGTCACACAACAAATTTTGGATATCATTGAAGAATGCTTGGAATCAAACAGAAAGAAACGTTCAGAAGGCAGAGCAAAGCAGACCATGAAAAAAATAGACATTCACGAATATCTGATAAAACAGGGATGTAGTATCAGTTATTCAACAGTTAAACGTCTTGTGAACCAAGATGAGGTGAGACATAGGGAAGCTTTTATAAGACAGGAATATAAATTGGGTGATATTTGTGAGTTCGACTGGGGTGAAGTGAAACTTGATATTGGGAGCTCAGGATTTAAGAAATATCAGATGGCAGTATTTACACCTGTAAAAGCAAACTATCGTTTTGCCATACTGTTTAAGTCACAGGATACACCGGCATTTCAGCAGTCACATGCAGAGTTTTTTGAACACTGCGGCGGCTCTTATAAAACCATGGTATACGATAATATGAAAGTTGCAGTAAAAAAATTTGTAGGATTTCATGAAAAGGAACCAACTAAGGCTCTAACTGAACTTTCTATTTACTATGGATTTAACTTCCGGTTTTGTAATATTGCCGCAGGCAACGAGAAAGGGCACGTTGAGAGAAGTGTTGAATACGTAAGAAGACATGCATTTAGTGGACCTTATCATGAAACATTTGACAGCCT
The DNA here is from genome assembly GCF_041205085.1 of Clostridium moutaii. Lineage (NCBI taxonomy): Bacteria > Bacillati > Bacillota > Clostridia > Eubacteriales > Clostridiaceae > Clostridium > Clostridium moutaii. The sequence goes on along the minus strand of NZ_JBGEWD010000041.1, from coordinate 1,580 downwards.
TGCAAAAGCAAATCAATATCTTTTTGAAACATGTATGAACTTGAATAAAAAAAGAATTTCCAGTTGTATTATACCACTTGAGATATTTGAGCAGGAAAAGAAATTTTTGCTGCCGCATCTGCCAAAGTTTGAAAGCTGCATAATCTCTGAAAATAGGGTGGACAAGTACTCAACTATTGTTATAAGTCAAAACCATTATTCTGTCCCAGACATCTATGTAAATAAACTGGTGTTAGTAAAAACATATACAGATAAGGTTATAGTCTATTATGATAATGCTGTAATAGCCGTACATAACCGCAGTTATGTGAATCACGATTGGAAGATAGAATTGAAGCATTATCTGAGAACCCTGTATAAAAAACCAGGTGCCCTTCACAAAAGCACGGCACTGCTTCAGGCGGACACCAAAATTAAAAACATCTACGAGCATTATTATAATAATGATGCAAAGACATTTCTACATGTTCTTGAAATTATTTATGAAAAAGGTATAGATGCTGTTTGTGATGCATTAAGGGAACTGGAGAGAATTTCACCACTTGATATGAGTGCCGACAAAGTAAATGTTGTCTGTGACAGTTATGCGGCGAAGGAAAATACTATAAAAAGAGATTATAATGATCATATTTCCCAAAAATCACGAAATACCCTTTCGATGTATAACCAGCTGGCTAAAATTCAATCAGGAGTTTTAAGGGAGGAAGCTTTATAGAAAATGAAAGTTAAATTAAACGAAGAAATCAAAGAATACTGCCGTATCTTAAAACTTCACGGGATACAGGAACATTTTGAAGAGGCAATGGGTGAATCAAGTGACTATGAAGATTTTCTTCATAAACTGCTGACTTATGAACTGGTAGAAAAAGATAAACGTAGTGTGGAATGTCGTATACGCAATGCAAAATTTCCATACAGAAAATATTTAGAGGATATTGAAACAAAATATCTTCCAATCCCAATGAAAAAGATACTGCCGGAACTGGCTACAATGAAATTCATTGAACAGGGGAAAAATGTAATTATGTCTGGTAATCCAGGGACTGGAAAAACCCATGTCAGTATAGGTCTTGGAATCAAGGCGTGTATGGAAGGATACAAGGTCTTATTTACTACAGTTCCCCTGTTAATTACAACACTTAAGGAATGTAACAGTCAGAAAACACTGCATTACTTTGAAAGACGTTTTGAGAAATATGACCTTGTCATTGCCGACGAATTAGGATATATTTCTTTTGATAAAGAAGGGGCAGAACTTTTATTCACAAATCTTTCTTTACGGGCATCAAGAAAATCTATAATAATAACAACAAATCTTTCTTTTGACAGGTGGGAAGAGGTATTTGGTGATCCCGTCATTACAAGTGCAATGGTAGACAGACTTACCCACAAAGCATATATAGTAGACATGACAGGTGATTCCTACCGACTACGGGAGACATTTGAGGAAAATGGAAAAGTTATTTAACCAAGACACATCACCTATAAAAATATGAACTTATAGGTAGGTGTATATTTTTATAGAGTAAGTGACCTAAAATTGGATGGCCTTTTGACCTAAAAAGTTATTGACATATACA
>NZ_JBGEWD010000040.1:0-4900 GCF_041205085.1 Clostridium moutaii | reverse complement strand
TAAAATTGGATGGCCTTTTGACCTAAAAAGTTATTGACATATACAACAGGTGCTATCACTGGCGGTATGACAAGTCTTATAGGTGCTAGCGGAGTCATGATTATAGTTCCTATTTTAACTATGTTCTTTAAAGTTAATGTTCATACTGCAATAGGTACAAGTCTTTTCGTGGATGTTATAGCTTCTTTAACTGTATCTTATTCTTATTACAAGAATGATAACATAGACCTTAAATCAGGTACTTGGATAGCTTTAACTTCTGTTATTGGGGCTCAATTAGGTGCGCTATTTGCAAACAGAATGAAAGAAGGTAAACTCTCCTTTAGCTTTGGAATTTTTTTAGTTATCGGAGGTTTATCAATGTTTTATAATAGTTTTAAAGAAAGAAATGATTTATCAGATACTGCAAGAGGACTTATTCATTTTAAAAAAGAATGGCAAAAAATATCAGCAGTTTTAATTACAGGCTTAGGCATAGGAATATTAAGTGGACTGTTTGGAGCTGGTGGAGGGGTTATGGTGCTTATAGCTTTAATAATATTAATGTCATTTCCACTGCATAAAGCTATAGGTACTTCTACTCTTATAATGTCCATAACAGCTTTTTCTTCTGCTGCAGGTTATGCAGCCAGAGACAATATCAATCTTAAATTAGGCAGCTTCTTAGCTGTCGGAGCAGTCTTAAGTGGAATTTTAGGTTCCCGTTATGCTAATAAAATTAATGAAAAGACTTTACGAAGTGTTGTTGGTATATGCTTTATGGCTATGGGTATAGCTATGACTGTACTAGCAATAATCGAATAGACTAATTAACATTAAAAGAAGGTAAATATTTATAAATTAAACCCCTTATTGGCTATTGGTTGAAACAATACTTTTACACAGAAATTTTTTACTTTATATAATACGTTTTTCAGTTGTTTCAACCATCACCTTAACCTAACCTTACTGATTTATTTACTGCCACCATGCATCAACTGGTATGTATCTTATCTAAAATTGGAATTGTGAATATAAACAGCTTTATAATAAAAATCCAATAACTCCTTTGATGCTTTATCCCAGCTAAATTGTTCCGCTTCTCGCCGAGCATTCTTTTTCATAGTTTGTAATAGTTCTTTGTCATTTAATAGCTTTATTGCATTTTTCATGCTTTCTAAATTTTCATTTTGGAACATCAATCCATTTTCCTTATGTTTAACCTGTTCCATTGTCGGTCCGCTTTCAGCCGCAATTACAGGCAGTCCAGAAGCCATAGCCTCCAATATAACGAGTCCAAGTGTCTCAGTAATTGATGGAAAAATAAAAGCATCTGCAGAGGCATAAGCTTTAGATAATTTCTCTCCATGCAAAAAACCTGTAAATAATGTATGAGTACCTTGAAATTCCTTTTCAAGGTTCTCCCGCTCTGGGCCATCACCTATAATTGCTAATGCAATATCATCTCTTGCTTCGAGAAGTGGCTTTATTTTATGAATTTCTTTTTCAGCTGCCAATCTTCCTACAAAAATCAGCAAATACTTGCAATTATTGCCATGCAAAAGATAGTTCCTCATATTAGCATCATAAAATTTGGGATCTCTATTGGCAGTATCGACGCCACGCCTTAAAACATGAAGATTGGAAATATTATGAGCTTCCAATTCTTCTTTTATACTATTTGAAGTACATAGATTCATCACAGCCTGCTTGTGCTGATGCACAGTATATGCCCATAATACGGACTGTGCCAGGGACTTTATCGGGCCGTGGAAATTATAATATTTCAAGTACTTTGGAATATACGTATGGTACGATGCAATCAAAGGAATACCTAATTTTCTGGCATATTTGACTCCAGATGCAGCTAGTAATAAAGGATTAACTGCATGGACTACATCAGGTCTAAAATTCTCCAGGATTTTTTTTACATTAGCTGATGGCAGTGAAAAACCTTTTGATTTATAAAATGGCAGATTAACACTTTTTATTCCCACTATCTTTGCGTCTGAATAATTCACTTCTCCCAAATCCGGAGAAATAACTAAAATTTCATGCCCCTGTTGTTTCATATACCTTATTGCATTGATTAACCTAGTTACTATTCCGTCTGTTGAAGGCAAAAAAGTTTCTGTAACAATAGCTATTTTCATGGTGGATTCCTACTTCCAGGTGATCTTTGGAAGTATATTTCCTATTATAACCCGATCTTTGTTTTTAATAGCCACTTTCAAGATTTCCTTCAGCACTTCATCAGTTAATAGATGAGGTTGTAATCCAAGATGAATTAATTTTGTATTTACAGCATGAAAATAGTGTTCCTCTAATTCTACTCTTGGATTTTTAATATGCTCGATATCAACCTTCAATTTTAATTCTTCTCCAGCCTTTTTTGCTTTTTCCGCTAAATTCAGTACAGAAAAGTACTCAGTAAATTGGTTGAAAACCCTAAACTCTCCCTTTTCAGCAGGGTTATTAACAGCTATTTCAATGCACCTTACCGTATCCTTGATATTTAAAAATGCTCTCGTCTGTCCACCTTTACCATATACAGTCAAATCATGTCCAACAGCCGCTTGGATTAAGAATCGATTTAATGCTGTACCATAAACACCATCATAATCAAATCTATTATTTAAAACTGGATCCATCATAGTTTCATCAGTATGTAATCCATATACCACGCCTTGATTTAAATCAGTAGCACGTATATTCCAGATTTTACATGCAAACATGATGTTATTACTATCATGAACCTTTGATAGATGATAGAATGATCCTGGCTGCTTTGGGTAAGGCAATCTATCTTTTCGGCCTTTATGTTCAATTTCAATAAATCCTTCCTCTATATCGATATTTGGGTTTCCATATTCCCCCATGGTTCCCAGTTTAATCAGATGACAATCAGGGGCAAATTCTTTGATTGCATAGAGCACATTTATATTTCCCAACACATTGTTAGATTGAGTATAAACGGCATGTTCTCTATCTATCATAGAATAAGGTGCAGAACGCTGCTCTGCAAAATGGATGAAAGCTTCCGGATTAACCTGACGGAATACTTCGCTTAGAAAATCATAGTGATTTAAATCACCGATATAGATTTTAATCTCTTTTCCTGTAAGTTCCTTCCATTTATTTACTCTTCTTTTCAAAGAAGCTATTGGCGTCACAGAATTAGAACCTAATTCCCTATCAATCTTCCTTCTCACTAAATTATCTACAATAACTACATTATGTCCCTGCTTTGAAAGATAGAGCGCTGTTGGCCAGCCGCAAAACCCATCTCCCCCTGCTACAATTATATTCATAATTACCTCCATTAATTGCTTTACTAATTACATTATTATTTTTATTTATCACATATATACTTTGTGAAATATGTGTATTGCTTATAAAACCAATTATTTTATCACCGCCTTCTCATTTTTTTATTATATTTCAACAAGATTAAAATTACATTAAACTCACGTTAATATTTGTATTGTTGGTTTTAGTTCCACCATATGATCATCGCTGCCTTTAAAACACATATTTAGACAAACATACCTATAAATTTTAAGTCATTATTGTAAGTTAACTTAACATTATCTGCTAAATCAATTATATAATTTTTATATAATATCCATTTTATAAACTAAAAAATAAAATAAGTATGCTTCACAAGTACACGGAAAGAGAGTACAGTTTAAATGGCTGTACTTTTATACATCTTTTGGTGCAGATTTTGATAGAGTTGCTGTCAAAAAATCAATGTATAATAAAAGCTCTTTTGATAAAAATACATCCTTTCGTTTCACCAAACCAACTTGAATCAGGTTGCTTCCTTAGGATTATAGAAATCAGGGGATTGCAACAAAATTAATGAAAGAGAATATGCAACAGTTGTTGCTGGAATTGACGCACCAAATGAAGTCAGTATAAAAATGCATGAGAAAATAGGATTCAAGTATTCTGGTATAGTAACAAAAGCAGGCTTTAAATTTGGTAAATGGCTAGACCTTGTTTTTTATCAATTAAATTTAACAGGACCTAAGATGCCTTCGGAAGAATAAATCAATAAATGAAAGAGGAGATTACAATTGAATTTACTTATAAAATGTATTAGCTGTTATTATTATGATTGCTGTTCATTATATATCAAAAACATATAATTATTATATTGCTGGATTAGTATTAAGTTTTCCTGGCTTAAGTATTCTTGCATATTATTTTATGTATAAAGAACAAGGAGTTTTAAAAGTTCGAGTAACAACATATTTTGCTATGTTATCGGCTATACCTTTTGTAATCTTTCTTTTAGTACTAAATTTTATGTTGAAAAAATATAATATACTTAATTCCATTTAGTATCAAGTTATGCTTCAATCAAGAATTGAGGTCCGTTAAGATTAGCCATTGCTGTTAAGCATGTGATTTTTAATGTTTGCAGCGTAAATCCAGAAAACTGACTCTTACCCACTTTGATAGACATTAGAAACTCGTGTTATACTAAAAATGAAGAAAAGGANAAACAGCAATATAGTGCAGAATTTAAAATTGAAGCTGTAAAGAGATTAGAAAAGGCTGGTGAGCCAGTAACAAAAGTGGCGAGAGAATTAGGAGTAAAACCTACTACATTACACGGGTGGGGTAATTAAATATAAGGATTCATCTGAAGCTCCTTTTCCTGGTAGTGGTCATCTTAAGCCAGAGGATGAAAAGTTAAGAAAGTTAGAAGGACAAATTAGAAATCTAAAAGAAGAAAATGAAATACTAAAAAAAGCGGCAGCTTACTTCGCCAAGAATCAAAAATAAAGAGATTCCAGTTTTTATCAAAGCTAATTGCGGCAAATATTGAGTAGCGAAGCTATGCCAGGTTCTCTGCGTAAAAAGAAGCAGTTACTATGCATGGGATAAAAGGCCAGAAAGTATTAGATCA
>NZ_JBGEWD010000039.1:0-5426 GCF_041205085.1 Clostridium moutaii | reverse complement strand
TATAGTTTCCTGTATTGGTTGCTGCACTCTGGTATCCTGTATTGGATTCTTTATCGTTTTTCCAGTCAACTTTGTCAAAGATAAATTTTACTCCTGCTTCTATAAGACCCTTTAATCCTATTTCAACACCCACATGTAATTTAGATACCGCAACTTTACTATCGCCACTATCTTTGTCTACTTGTCCAGAACCTTCTACTTTACAATACCTGCTATCTGCTGGACCGTAATAATTAAATACATCCATTGGATTTTCACAAAAGTGCAATCCATTATTGCAGCATTCAATATCACCTTTCTCTTCAAAATCTGTGTTCTCTTTGTATTGGTATCCTCTGCATTGTAAATCTTTGTTAAAGCCTTTAAATCCTTGTATCTTACTCATTTACATATCCTCCTTAATATCTAATAGGTAATAATACTTTACCTGTCCTTATATCCTGTACAATAAAGCTCTCGTGGTTCTTCTTAACAAGACTATAGTTGTTTGGGTTTACACCGTTGCAATATAGTAAGTTCCAGAATTTATGTGGTAATTTCTTAGGCATCTTATTCCCTCCTTACATATTCTTCTAAAGGTATTGGCATTATTTTGTAGAATTATCATCTTAGAAAGGTGGTGATAAATTATGAAAGTTAGATTTACGTGTTGTAATTGTCGTGAAAGTTTCAATGTAGATGCTGAAAACTTTGAAAATAAATCTAGTCTTGTATGTCCTAACTGTGGCTCTGAATTTCCTTCAGACAAACTTAAAATCTTAGGCGATGCCGTACTGAAAATCGAGCAAGTTAAAAAGCCATTATTTAAAAAGGGTAGGCTCGCTGATGATGTACCAACTTGGACTATTAGCATCTTGGATTCCACAGGCGAGCATTACTAGAAACTTTATCGATAACTTGTGAAACTATACGTAACAGTGATTTAGCTTCTACATATGAAAGATTATATTTTTGGAATATTGCTCCCATATCATCTTTCATCTGAAATATGGTATTCCCATCATAATTTTCCCCAAGTATTTCGGGCTGTTCTTGAACTTGTCCTTCAGGGGCAGCTTCCTTTTTAGGGCATTTACATGACTTTCCACCTTTGCATACTCCATTGCTATCTTCAGGTACGAATTTTTCAGGCACGCTCTTTATCCTTGATGCTAAATCAGCTATAGTTTCAGCAATCTTACAAGCTTCTTCTGGTAAATTTGTCACCTCATCTTTCTCCTGCTTCTCCTGCAAAAACATGATTTGTTCCTCTATGATTTCTCTGTAATTCATTTATATAACCTCCTCTACACTAATTTGATTATTTAAAGCCACAATCTGGTCTTGCAATATTGTAGGTACTTTATAAGCTTGTATTATTTCCTTAGCCTTTTGAAATTGGCACCTTTTGATAGCTTCATATCTCCTTACACCAAATTCTCTTCTAAGCTGATGCTGTATATCTGAGTATATTTTCCCTCTAAGAGAACGGTCATTATATGCCCTGCTACCATGTCCACCTAAAGCTCTTGTCCCTACTCTTTGAACTACGCTTTGGATTTCTTTACATTCTATTGTATATAGAGGACTGTTCTCTTTTAGATCCTTAACATCATCTCTTATAGCCTTTATTTCTTCTCTATGTTCCTCTAACACCTTATAATGTAATCTAAGTTCTTCTAATGCCGTAAGTGGCTTGTTTTCTTTCACCCTAAAATATGTTTCCTCTAAATGGTCGAATTGTTCCCATGCTTTATCTGTATCTAAAATCTTACAATGTCTGTCTGCTCCACGTTCTGTCCAGAGATATAGGTGGCTTGCAAACTTATTGATAGGCAAGTCAATATTATTGACCTGGCTTTTGAAAGCCTTGAGTTTACTGCCCTCCAATTTGTAATAGTGTTTTCCTTCTTCAAAGTGTTTTAAATTATTATTAAAATTATTTTTGATATTATTGATGGTAGTTTTATAAACCTGTGCAAGTTGCTCTGTTGTCAAAATTCTTTCATTGTTATAAGTTACTGGTACTAAATTATTCATGTATTTCCTCCTTACATTATTTTCTAAAGGGTTTATTTTGCTTTTATAGAATTATCATCTTAAAGCGAGGTGATAATTTATGCCTAATGATAAAAATTTCTGCCCTTTTATAAAAGGTGTCTGTCGCAATGATTGCGTTTTTAAATATCATAATATTGCTTTACATGGTGGTGCTATATCTGATTGCTTAATTGCTGTTAAACTATCAGATATTAATGAATTACAGCATGATGATATTTCAGCTATCTGGTCCGAAATCAAAAAGAATTAATTTTGGGTCTCAAATAATTTTTTATCAATTTTCTGTACGGTAGTAAAATTACTTATTTCATTACTAACAAAAGATAATATTCTTATTGATTCGGCTACCGTGCACTCTTTTTCTCCTAAAATATTAATTATTCTTCTAGCTATCTCTTCATTTTTCTTTGTTGCTTTCATATTACTTATCCCTCCTTTGGTACTAATTTTTTGATTTATGCATAGAATAAATTGGGAAAGTGTTTACTATTTTAAAATTTAGATAAAGTTTGTCAGCTTTAATTCTGAAAGTTTATCACTTTTACATCCTTTTAATGTTTTTTAATTTTCTTTCTTCTCAAATTCTTTAATTAAATATCCGAGTTCTTCGTGAGCTAGTCTTTTTGTTACGATATCAGCGAGAACTTCTGCATATTTTTTTTCAAGTTTTTCTCTATTTTTAGGAAGTATCAAAGTGACTGAATACATATTTTTGCCCCCACATTATTTTTAATTTATGCTATGTTATTTTTCTTCTGTTTGTTACTATCTTTACGTTCGTCTTTCTTGTCTGGTATCTTATATTTTTTGATTTTCAAGATGATTCTTTTCATGCTTGTCCTCCTTTTTGACTAGTCTTTCAATAGGCTCATTTAATGCAGTAGCAATTTTAGAGACAGTGTTAATTCTTGGGTTATTAGTTCTTTGAAAAATTATATCGTATAAAGTTGCATATCCTACTTTACTAAGTTTAGATAATCTATATATCGTTAACCCGTTATCTTTCATTTTATTTTTTATGATATCACTTAGCATATTTGCCACCTCCTTTTATCGTATAAGCGATTATAGTTATATTATATATCGTTTTACCGTTTTTTCAAATTCAAATATCCTTGCTTTCTTCTAAAAAATAATATTATATTATGTATACTTCTATTTTCTATAGATTTCTTATCGTATTACCGATAACATAGAATTAAAATTATCGCAATATTATTAAAAAATATATTTATTTTATATCGGAATTATGATATAATTTTTATTGTGTTAATAATAAAAGGAGGCTATACATTAAATGGAAATATCTAATTTAGGATTAAATATAAAAAAATTTCGTATTGAAAAGGGTTGGAACCTTAAAAAATTAAAAGAAGAAAGCGGAATAGGGTATGCAACTTTACATGATATCGAAAGTGGTAAAACTCAGAATTTGAATTCTTCAAATATAGAAAAGGTTGCTGCTGCATTAGGCAAAACAACAGATGAATTACTTGGTGTTGAGGTAGAAATCATTGAAAAGCAAGTCGGGGATTTAGAGGAAACAATAAAGGCAATATTATCATCGGATGAATTGACAATCGATGGTGAAAATATAACCAATGATGAAAAAGCTGAAATTTATGATTTGATTGCTTTTGAAATTAATAGTGTAAGGAGGAGAAGAAAATCGTGCAGGAGCAACGAGTAGCCATATATTCTAGGAAAAGCAAGTTTACAGGAAAAGGCGATTCAATAGAAAACCAAATTGAAATGTGCAAACAGTACATTTCAAACCATGCTAAAAATAAAATTCAATATTTTATTTATGAGGATGAAGGTTTTAGTGGAAGTACAATAAATAGGCCTCGATTCAAAAAATTAATTAAGGATATAGAATTAAAAAAGATAGATACATTAGTATGTTATAGATTAGACCGAATTAGTAGAAATGTTTCTGATTTTTCTTCTACTTTGGAACTATTACAAAATTATAATGTAGACTTTGTAAGCATAAGTGAACAATTCGATACATCTACACCTATGGGCAAGGCCATGATATACATAGCAAGTGTATTCGCTCAATTGGAAAGGGAGACAATTGCAGAGCGTGTAAGGGATAATATGTTAGAGCTTGCTAAAGCAGGAAGATGGACTGGTGGCAAAATACCTGCAGGGTTCATATCGGTAAGGAAAAAATATAAGGATAATTTAGGATTAGAACGGGAATATTCCCAGCTTGAAATTAAAGAAGATGAAATGTCTCTTGTAAAACTTCTGTATAAAAAATATCTAGAACTCGGGAGTTTGCATAAACTCGAAGTATACGCTACTCAAAATGAGCTTAAATCTAATAATGGAATTGTATTTGAAAAATCTACGTTAAAAATTATATTACAGAATCCCATTTATGTAAAATCCAATATTGATGTAATTAACTATTTAGAATCTAACGGTTGGAAAGTTTATGGTGAATCTGACAATTTACATTCTTTACTTACATATAATAAGACTGAGCAAACTATAAAAAGGGGAAAGCGTATTAAAACTTTGAAGCCTGATGGTCAAAAATTCGCAGCAGTAAGCTCCATAAAAGGTGCAATTGAACCCAAATTATGGCTAGAAGTCCAATATCAATTTGATAAAAATAGAAATACTTTTCCTAGGCTAGGCAAAACTCATAATGCTTTATTAACTGGAAAATTAAAATGTGGATATTGTAAGGAATATATGCTAGTTCAACATGGAAGAATTTCAAAAGTAACAGGTGAAAAATTATTTTATTACATGTGTTCTTTGAAAAGGAAATCCCATAAAAAGTTTTGCGACAATAAAAACGCTAAAGCATCAGAAATTGAATCTTTAGTATTGTTAAGTTTAAAAAAACTTGGTATTAATCAGCAAGAATTTATTAATAGAATAAAGAATAATTACAGTTCTATGGATGAAAATAATGCTAATAACGAAAAAACTATATTAAATAAGCTATTAAAAGAAAAAGGGAAGCAAATTAATAATTTACTTAATATACTTTCAAAAAATCAAGACATTGAAGATGTTATGATTGAGAAAATAAGAAATATAAAAAAAGAGTGCATTGAAATTAAGAAAAAGTTATCTGCAATTGATAACAACGCAAAGAGGAATAAGCTAAACAAATTAAATTTAGATTTAATAAGAAACTTATTATCTAGATGTGCAATAATAGATAAACTTTCTCGTAATGAACAAAAGCAGATTATCGGTTCATTAATAGATGTAATATATTGGTATGGCAATGAAGATAATAATGGTAAAATATCTATAAAATTTATAGGAACAGATGATGAAGATAATGAATCTTGCTTTGAAAAAGTGGAATTAAATTTTTTTGATGATAAGTTGCAGTTTAGAACACCTAGCACATG
>NZ_JBGEWD010000038.1:0-5501 GCF_041205085.1 Clostridium moutaii | reverse complement strand
TGCGTATCAGCGAGCAGGAAAACCAACTGGGGTTATATTACACTCAGACAGAGGGGCTCAATATTGCTCAAGTGATTACCAAACTTTGCTTAAAAAGTGTAGTTTTGTATGTAGCGTGTCACGTAAAGGTAACTGTTGGGATAATGCGCCAATGGAATCATTCTGGGGTAAAATGAAATGGGAATGGCTTTATGAAAACCACTATAAAACACGTGAAGAGGCTCGTGCATCAGTGTTTGAATATGTTGAGATATTTTATAACAGGCAGAGAATACATGCTTCTAATAAAAGGAAAATACTCTATCTTTCGGATACTACAAACTATTATCAACCTACTAGCATTTGCATCCATGATTGCCTTAATGATTAGCGGTATTATTCTGTCCCGTTATGTATTCGCTTTTCTTTCCATAAGCGGCGGCATGCCATTTGCGCGGACCATGCATATCGTGGCATCCTATTGGGGCTTTGTGCTGATGAGCATGCACATGGGACTGCACTGGGGAATGATTATCGAAATTACATGTAAGCTGACAAAGAAGAAAAAACTTCTGAAAGTCAGTATATGGATTCTTCGGGCAGCAGCGGCAGCTATCGCCGTATATGGAGCAATTTGTTTTTATAAAGAGAATATCGTTTCTTATATGTTTCTTAAAAACCAATTCGCATTTTTTGATTTTGAACAGAGCAGTGTTTCGGTCTTTGCGGAAAATATTGCTATGATGGGATTGTGGACTTTTGTAGCTTATTATGCAGCAAAGCTTATACAAAAGCCATTATATAAGAAAAGAAGGCAAAACGCATTATGAAAAAATTTAATATATTTATACTGATGATTATTTTGTTGTTTACTTTGAGTGATTGTAGTACGAATAATGCGTCATCATTCGGTTACAGTCAGTGATTTTTATTAGTAAATGAAATATTGATTATGTTAGTTATTTTATTTAAATATTGTATGCAACTGTTAATTTAATCATATTTTATACGATAATTATATGTATATTTAATTATAAACGAAAGGAGGCTATTCAATGAAATTAAGTAATATACTTAGTAGTTGTAGCATTGATATGTCTCAATTCTATAATATTTCCAATAGAAAAAAAGCTAAATCTTTAGATATAACAGAACAAGAATTTATTAATCAAATTAGAAATCAGCAAAAAGAAATATTCAATAAAGAAATACCTCTTTCTGATTACACAATCGAAAGTAATTTAAAAACATCCATATATAATGATAAAATAAGTATAGATTCAAACAATCAGGCTATATCTGTTCAATTCCAGTATTCGTTAAAGGATGTATCTACCACGGATTTCATGAGCAATTTTTTAGTAAAAGAAAGTTACTACAGAGATGAAATTAATAAAAATTTTTCAGGGGATGAACTTAAGCAAAAACTTGATAGTCTGGATTCAATATCCAATAAAGTCATGAATAAATTATCAGCTGATTTTTCAAGAAAAATTGGAGATTTTTTTGAAGGCAAACATGTGGATGATATGAATATGAATCTAAATAATAGTTTATCTGATGGATATAATGAAAAATTTGATGTGGAAGAATTTAAAAATAATATTATCAATACAATGAATAATCAAAGAAAATTATTGGATAATATAAAAAAGGAAAATCCAGATGACTGGAATGACGCATTAAACTCCAATGGAACCAATATAAATTATTTTACTAAAAAGCTTAATGAAGCATCCAATAATGCATTTAGTACATCAGTGGTTAACGATTCTTCTAAATTGGAGGATATGAGTTACAGCGATATTTTATCAGTATCAAAGGCAGTAACTTATATGAACAGCCACAGGACCTATACTATGGATGCCTATATGTTCGGCAGCTTTTTAGGTGAAGAGAAATTAAAATCAAATATTCTTTTAAATTCCTTGAATTTATCTGATTCAGTAAAAAATAGTTTAACATATGCAGTTGATAAAAGTATTGAAATCAGAATGAATATTTTTACACAAATTTATATAAATACGCCTATTAAAATTCCAGGCAATTCGTATAATGTATTAAAGAGTTCTTTTGATTCTTTTGTAAATTTATCTGACACTGATTCTCAGAATTTTTCTTTGAATGTTTCCAAGAAGTTAAAGGAAATGCTGAATACTCTTTATACAAAACATCCTTCTACTGTAGAGTCACCGGGTCATTACAAATATTTTTCTGATTTAATCAATTCTAAAATAAATGACTGGAATGATTTTATAGCATATCTGGATATAGATAAAAGTAAAAAGGATGGATATTATATAAAAGGATTCATTGGAAACAAAATTGACAATGTATCATGAATATAAAAAATAGAACAAGAATTGGAGAATTCCATTTCTTTTTTTATATTTTAGGAAGGATTATAATAAATTGTGTAGAATATAATATCTCATTTGTATATTTGCAATTTGAGAAAATTATTTGTGTGAGTTTTCAATTCAATTATAAGCCAAATTGTTAAAAGTACAAATTAAGATAAGGAGAACCAAATTGAAGCAAAAAATACGAGATCAAATTTTTGAACTGGCAGATGAAAAATATAAAGAATTTCATACTAAATTATCTCCTACTGATTCCAATATAGTTGGAGTTAGAATGCCGGTTTTAAGAAAAATTGCAAAAGAAATAGCAAGGGGAGACTGGAGAGAATATCTCAAGACAGCTGAAAATGAATACTATGAGGAAATAATGATTCAAGGAATGGTGATAGGTTATATAAAAGTTGATGTAGAGGAACGGCTCAAGCTTATTGAAAAATTTGTTCCCAAAATTGATGGATGGGGTATTTGTGACAGCTTTTGTAATGGACTTAAATTCATAAAATCAAATAGAGAAAGAGTCTGGAATTTTATACAGCCTTATTTAAGATCAAATCATGAATTCTATATTCGTTTTGGAGTGGTAGTACTGCTGGATTTTTATATAGACGAAGTTTATGTAAATTCTGTGCTGGATGCTTTGGATAAGATAAAATATGATGGCTATTATGTGAAAATGGCAGTTGCATGGGCCCTGTCAACTTGTTATATAAAATTTCCAGAAAATACTATGGCCTATTTAAAAAACAATTCTTTAGATGATTTTACTTATAATAAATCACTTCAGAAAATAACAGAATCTCTTAGAATTGATAATAAGACAAAATTGGTTATTAAAAATATGAAACGTAAATAAAAAATACAATTATTTCTATAATGATTGAGATTATAAAGTGGGGGACAGAATATATTAAAAAACGAAAAGTTGAGAAAATTGGCCAACAGTAGTAAAATTTTATATATATGAAGAAGCAAGTGGTAGTGGTAAATTGAAACTTGGAGGCCCCTTATTAATGAAAAGTAAAGGCAAGTATGATATATCCTTATACGGATATCCACCAGGCTTTGAAAATAACGGAAAGAATGAGGATTTGCATTCTGAAAAACAAATATGACGGAGTAGAAAATGTCACCTGTAGCTTTGGACTGGCGTCTCTCCAAAAAAATGATAATACAGATTATAATTTGTTTTTAGATGTGGTGCGATGGGCCGAAACAAATTCTGAGGGGATAATAGGAGGAAAGTAATATGTTAGGACATTTTGGATTTTCATATGTAGGCTGTATTTACCTATTAATGCTGTTTATTCCCAATATTCTCTGGACAAAGTATAAACCGTCAGGTTATAATGAGGTGGTTTCGAATGAAAATAAGGTTTTATTGGCATTGGAACGTATAGGGCAAGTGCTGGTTACCTGCATGGTAGTCATTTTCAATGATTACAACCTTAAACCGTTTTCATTATGGAACTTGTGGCTAATTGTATCTTTTATCTTTATGATTATGTATGAAATTAACTGGATACGGTATTTTAACAGTAAACATTCTCTAAAAGATTTTTATGGAAGTTTCTTAGCAATCCCAGTACCAGGAGCAAGCCTGCCGGTAGCGGCATTCATGCTATTAGGCATTTATGGAAGGGTGATTTGGCTTATTATCTCAATTATTATTCTTGGTATAGGGCATATCGGAATTCAGTTGCAGCATTTGAAGGAATGCAGGACAGGAAAATTATGAGCATTGACTTAAACTCTAAAAGGAGAAATCCTCAATTGTAAATCGAATTGCAACCCTTTAAGTCCATTTCAATTATAAAATTTTTGATTGAATATATATGCCCAGTAGGTTGCATCCTGGCTTACAAAAGATTGGCTGTTTGTCAATTTTTTTGTTTGCTAATTATTTTAACTTTATATATCCTTTAGTTGTTGGCGGCAGAAACGGAGGATATATGTCTAAGTTTTTTACTTACGAAGAGAGACTAGATTTACAAAAGTATTTAAAGGAAAGTCTCTCATTTAAAGAAATAGCTCGCCGCGTGGGAAAAGATCTAACTGCGATTTCAAGAGAAGTTCGTAAATACAGTTCTGAAGTAGCAACAGGCCATCCTGGTTTTCCATTTAATGCTTATAAGAACCGTTTTAACTGTAGAAAGAAAAATATCTGTGGCAATAACTGCTCCAGAAAATCGGCAGTCTATTGTAAGCTATGTGCTCGATGCAATAACAACTGTAATGATTTTATAGAAGAAATCTGTACTGCTAGATTTCGTGTTCCGTATGTTTGTAACGGCTGTGAAAATATTAGAAATTGCACATTACTTAAGAGTGTTTATGATGCAGAACATGCACATATCAAAGCTTCAGATCATACAAAAGAAAAAAGCTGAACAACCGTAGTCCGTACGAAACATTCAGCTTTTACCACGGAGAAGAAGTTTTGAAAACACTCATGTGTGCACCGGTTCCATCCAGTGACATCATGTTAAAACCAGCTCTTCTGAAAAAATAAAATTATAAAACTGCGCTGCCAGCAATTCATACAAAACCCAAACAGGGGTGGATTCTCCGATTACAAAAAAATCGAGAGGGAGTCGACCTCCTTTTGGTTTACAATTTTCTATCATGATACAGCATAAAAAACGGAAAATCAAACTGCATTTAGGTTACAAAAACTGCATCTCATTTACAAATATTAAGTTGTTGATTACAAACATTGCATTTAGTTTTACAAAGTAGCTTCTCGTATTGCTATTGAGTAACAGGAAAAAGTTTTTTAAAAGTACCAATTTCAAGCTTTTCGGAAAGAGTATCAAATATTTCAAAAACGCAATCCTGCGTTTTTTCTTTCAGCACGAAAATAAGCATTAGAGAGCAGTTCCGAAAGAGCATGGTTAAGAAAGCTTGTTTGCTATTACCACATCCGCCTTCTACAGTGTCTAATTCTACAACAGATGTTTCGGGAGCTTTTTTAATTAACTCTTTAAAATCATCATAAGTTCTGTTGATGCGAAATTCTCTGGCAGCCAGACTTATTCTGGTAGGTGTTTTCCTTTCTTTGCACTTATAACGAACGCGTCGTCTCAAATCAATGTTCCGGACTTCAAAAACACCGTCTTATTTTAGGACACCCATTGCAGACATAAGGGGCCTTTTTTATCT
>NZ_JBGEWD010000037.1:0-6239 GCF_041205085.1 Clostridium moutaii | reverse complement strand
TCCTCTGAAAATTGCACAGTAAATATTTATCCATTCTATTTTGGTCAAGCCCTCGACCTATTAGTATCAGTCAGCTTAACAGGTTACCCTGCTTACACCTCTGACCTATCACCTTGTGTTCTTCAAGGGGTCTTACCAGCTTTCGCTGTGGGAAATCTTGTCTTGAGGGGGGCTTCACGCTTAGATGCTTTCAGCGTTTATCCCTTCCCGACTTAGCTACCCAGCTATGCTCCTGGCGGAACAACTGGTTCACCAGAGGTCAGTCCATCCCGGTCCTCTCGTACTAAGGACAGCTCCTCTCAAATTTCCTACGCCCGCGACGGATAGGGACCGAACTGTCTCACGACGTTCTGAACCCAGCTCGCGTGCCGCTTTAATGGGCGAACAGCCCAACCCTTGGGACCTACTTCAGCCCCAGGATGCGACGAGCCGACATCGAGGTGCCAAACCTCCCCGTCGATGTGAACTCTTGGGGGAGATCAGCCTGTTATCCCCGAGGTAGCTTTTATCCGTTGAGCGATGGCCCTCCCACGAGGTACCACCGGATCACTAAGACCGACTTTCGTCCCTGCTCCACCTGTTTGTGTCGCAGTCAGGCTCCCTTTTGCCTTTGCACTCTTCGAAGAATTTCCAACCCTTCTGAGGAAACCTTTGTACGCCTCCGTTACTCTTTTGGAGGCGACCGCCCCAGTCAAACTGCCCACCTAACATTGTCCCGTTGCCAGTTTCATGGCACCCGGTTAGAATTCCAGTACTGTCAGGGTGGTATCCCAACATCGACTCCTCAATGGCTGGCGCCACTGATTCCATGTCTCCCACCTATCCTGTACAGACAATACCGAAATTCAGTGATAAGCTACAGTAAAGCTCTACGGGGTCTTTCCGTCCAATCGCGGGTAGCAAGCATCTTCACTTGCATTTCAATTTCGCCGGATTTGTTGTCGAGACAGTGCTCAAATCATTACGCCATTCGTGCGGGTCGGAACTTACCCGACAAGGAATTTCGCTACCTTAGGACCGTTATAGTTACGGCCGCCGTTTACTGGGGCTTAAGTTCTTACCTTCGCATTTCTGCTTAGTATTCCCCTTAACCTTCCAGCACCGGGCAGGCGTCAGCTCCTATACTTCAGCTTTCGCTTTAGCAGAAACCTGTGTTTTTGATAAACAGTTGCTTGAGCCTTTTCTCTGCGGCCTCTTTCGAGGCACTCCTTCTCCCGAAGTTACGGAGTCAATTTGCCGAGTTCCTTAACAACAATTCTTCCGATGGTCTTAGGATTCTCTCCTCACCTACCTGTGTCGGTTTGCGGTACGGGCACATATAAACTCCATAGAGACTTTTCTTGGCAGTGTGATATCAGATACTTCTCCTTTCGGATTCCCCATTACAGCTCGCAATTGAATACATGGTTTTCCCTCTGTATTCTCACTCGCTGCTTAGACATACCTCCAACAGTATGCACATCCTATCCTCCTGCGTCATCCCTTTTGGTCTTTATCATTTATATGCGGTATCGGAATTTCAACCGATTGTCCATCACCTACGCCTTTCGGCCTCGGCTTAGGTCCCGACTTACCCTGAGCGGACGAACCTTCCTCAGGAAACCTTAGGTTTTCGACCAATAAGATTCTCACTTATTTCTCGCTACTTATGCCAGCATTCTCTCTCCTGTCCTGTCCACCGCTCCTTACGGTACGGCTTCTTCCTGGACAGCATGCTCCTCTACCGCTTTTTCAAGCCCACAGCTTCGGTGGTAAGTTTTAGCCCCGGACATCTTCGGCGCATGACCTCTTGACTAGTGAGCTATTACGCACTCTTTAAATGAGTGGCTGCTTCTGAGCCAACATCCTAGTTGTCTTAGAGATCACACTTCCTTTTCCACTTAACTTACACTTTGGGACCTTAGCTGGTGGTCTGGGCTTTTTCCCTTTTGACCACGGATCTTATCATTCGCAGTCTGACTGCTGAGATTCAAGTTTATGGCATTCGGAGTTTGATAAGGTTCAGTAACTGTTGTCAGCCCCTACCCCATTCAGTGCTCTACCTCCATTACTCACTCTCAACGCTAGCCCTAAAGCTATTTCGAGGAGAACCAGCTATCTCCGGGTTCGATTGGAATTTCTCCGCTATCCACAGCTCATCCCATGGTTTTTCAACACCATTGTGGTTCGGTCCTCCACGAAATTTTACTTCCGCTTCAACCTGGCCATGGATAGGTCACCCGGTTTCGGGTCTACAACATACAACTCCTCGCCCTTTTCAGACTCGGTTTCCCTCCGGCTCCATACCTTAAGTACTTAACCTTGCTGCATATCGTAACTCGCTGGCTCGTTCTACAAAAAGCACGCCGTCGTACTTTATCGTACTTCGACTATTTGTGGACACACGGTTTCAGATTCTATTTCACTCCCCTCCCGGGGTTCTTTTCACCTTTCCCTCACGGTACTTCTTCTCTATCGGTCACCAGGTAGTATTTAGCCTTGGGAGGTGGTCCTCCCTGCTTCCCACAAGGTTTCTCGTGTCTCGTGGTACTCTGGTTCAGGTCTCGCAGTTCTTCCTTTTCACTTACAGGGCTTTTACCTTCTATGGCTCAACTTTCCAGTTGTATTCAATTAAGTCTTCCCTGCTTTTATGACCTGACCTCAACCCCAGAAACAAGTTTCTGGTTTGGGCTCTTTCCCTTTCGCTCGCCGCTACTCAGAAAATCGATGTTTCTTTCTCTTCCTCCGGGTACTTAGATGTTTCAGTTCCCCGGGTTTGCCTCTACATCCCTATTTATTCAGAATATAGTACCCAGCGTTGTCTGGGTGGGTTTCCCCATTTGGATATCTCTGGTTCACTGGCTATTTGCGCCTACCCAGAGCTTTTCGCAGCTTATCGCGTCCTTCTTAGGCTCCTGNACTTAGATGTTTCAGTTCCCCGGGTTTGCCTCTACATCCCTATTTATTCAGAATATAGTACCCAGCGTTGTCTGGGTGGGTTTCCCCATTTGGATATCTCTGGTTCACTGGCTATTTGCGCCTACCCAGAGCTTTTCGCAGCTTATCGCGTCCTTCTTAGGCTCCTGGTGCCAAGGCATCCTCCATGCGCCCTTTGTAGCTTGACCTTTAGTATAAACTAGTTATACTTACCTNCCCTGCTTCCCACAAGGTTTCTCGTGTCTCGTGGTACTCTGGTTCAGGTCTCGCAGTTCTTCCTTTTCACTTACAGGGCTTTTACCTTCTATGGCTCAACTTTCCAGTTGTATTCAATTAAGTCTTCCCTGCTTTTATGACCTGACCTCAACCCCAGAAACAAGTTTCTGGTTTGGGCTCTTTCCCTTTCGCTCGCCGCTACTCAGAAAATCGATGTTTCTTTCTCTTCCTCCGGGTACTTAGATGTTTCAGTTCCCCGGGTTTGCCTCTACATCCCTATTTATTCAGAATATAGTACCCAGCGTTGTCTGGGTGGGTTTCCCCATTTGGATATCTCTGGTTCACTGGCTATTTGCGCCTACCCAGAGCTTTTCGCAGCTTATCGCGTCCTTCTTAGGCTCCTGGTGCCAAGGCATCCTCCATGCGCCCTTTGTAGCTTGACCTTTAGTTTTAAAATTGCTATTAACTTCGCAATTTCTTGCTTGTTACTACCAATTTTCTTGGTTCTCAGTTATAATTTGCATCATAACCTATAAATAAGTATAAACTAGTTATACTTACTTACTACTACAAAGGTTATTTCTAACCTTAGCTTTGTTTCTAAAATTGCTACTAACTTCGCAATACTGCGTCAAAACTCTCATTCCGGTGCTCATTTACCTAAGTAAACTCTGCTCCTCATTCAAGTTTTTCCTTGTCTTGCTCGTTAATATCAATTTTCTTTATTTACTGTGCAATTTTCAAAGGACATTTTTCTTTCAGCTCACAATTCACAGTGCACAATTTGCAATTACAGCTTGCACTGTACAATTTGGAACAGAAATTCAATTGTGAAATGTACATTGTGCATTCTACAATTGATTAATGGTGGGCTTAAATGGACTCGAACCATCGACCTCACGCNNNCTTATCAGGCGTGCGCTCTAACCAGCTGAGCTATAAGCCCTTATGGAAAGAAAGATCTATGATCCTTCAAAATTAAACAGAATAAATAGGATTACTTCTATAAGTTAAAACCATCAAAAATCGCTATTAACTTCGCATTTCATCGTCAAGTCTTTCACTGTGGTGCTCACTTACACTAGTAAGCTCTGCTCCTCGCTCAAGCCTTTCCTTGATCTGCTCGTTACTACCAATTTTNCCCTCTGCGTGCAAGGCAGATGCTCTCCCAGCTGAGCTATACCCCCAGGATATTAAATCTTTGAGGATGATCCCTCAAAATTAAACAGAATAAACAGGATTGCTTCTATAAGTTAAAACCATTAAGACAATCATTACAATCATCTTTCGACTCCCTAGAAAGGAGGTGATCCAGCCGCAGGTTCTCCTACGGCTACCTTGTTACGACTTCACCCCAATCACTAACCCCACCTTCGGCCGCGTCCTCTTTCGTTAGACTACGGACTTCGGGTGTTGCCAGCNTTAAGACAATCATTACAATCATCTTTCGACTCCCTAGAAAGGAGGTGATCCAGCCGCAGGTTCTCCTACGGCTACCTTGTTACGACTTCACCCCAATCACTAACCCCACCTTCGGCCGCGTCCTCTTTCGTTAGACTACGGACTTCGGGTGTTGCCAGCTCTCATGGTGTGACGGGCGGTGTGTACAAGGCCCGGGAACGTATTCACCGCGACATGCTGATTCGCGATTACTAGCAACTCCAGCTTCATGCAGGCGAGTTTCAGCCTGCAATCCGAACTGAGAGTAGTTTTTGAGGTTTGCTCCACCTTGCGGTCTTGCTTCTCTTTGTTCCTACCCATTGTAGCACGTGTGTTGCCCTGGACATAAGGGGCATGATGATTTGACGTCATCCCCACCTTCCTCCGCGTTAACCGCGGCAGTCTTGTTAGAGTGCTCATCTTACTGTTAGCAACTAACAACAGGGGTTGCGCTCGTTGCAGGACTTAACCTAACATCTCACGACACGAGCTGACGACAACCATGCACCACCTGTCTCCCTGCCCCGAAGGGCTTCTCTTATCTCTAAGATATTCAGGGGATGTCAAGTCCAGGTAAGGTTCTTCGCGTTGCTTCGAATTAAACCACATGCTCCGCTGCTTGTGCGGGCCCCCGTCAATTCCTTTGAGTTTTAATCTTGCGATCGTACTTCCCAGGCGGAGTACTTATTGTGTTTACTGCGGCACAGAAGGGGTCGATACCTCCTACACCTAGTACTCATCGTTTACGGCGTGGACTACCAGGGTATCTAATCCTGTTTGCTACCCACGCTTTCGTGCCTCAGCGTCAGTTACAGTCCAGAGAACCGCCTTCGCCACTGGTGTTCTTCCTAATCTCTACGCATTTCACCGCTACACTAGGAATTCCGTTCTCCTCTCCTGCACTCCAGACACCCAGTTTGAAATGCACTGCCCGAGTTAAGCCCGGGTATTTCACATCTCACTTAAATGTCCGCCTGCGCACCCTTTACGCCCAGTAATTCCGGACAACGCTTGCCACCTACGTATTACCGCGGCTGCTGGCACGTAGTTAGCCGTGGCTTCCTCATCTGGTACCGTCATTATCGTCCCAGATGACAGAGCTTTACAATCCGAAAACCTTCTTCACTCACGCGGCGTTGCTGCATCAGGCTTTCGCCCATTGTGCAATATTCCCCACTGCTGCCTCCCGTAGGAGTCTGGACCGTCTCTCAGTTCCAATGTGGCCGATCACCCTCTCAGGTCGGCTACGCATCGTTGCCTTGGTAGGCCGTTGCCCTACCAACTAGCTAATGCGCCGCGGGTCCATCTCAAAGCGGATTACTCCTTTAAAGTACAATCCATGTGAATCATACTTACTATGCGGTATTAATCTCCCTTTCGGGAGGCTATCCCCCTCTTTGAGGCAGGTTACCCACGTGTTACTCACCCGTCCGCCGCTAATCCACTCCCGAAGGAGCTTCATCGCTCGACTTGCATGTGTTAAGCACGCCGCCAGCGTTCGTCCTGAGCCAGGATCAAACTCTTAATTTAAAAGTTTTAATGGCTCTGTTGGAAATTGCCATTAACTTCATCCAGCTGCGTCAAATGCTTCATTCCGGTGCTCATTTACGTAAGTAAACTCTGCTCCTCATTCAGCCTTTTCCTTGCTGTACTCGTTACTGCCAATT
>NZ_JBGEWD010000036.1:0-7266 GCF_041205085.1 Clostridium moutaii | reverse complement strand
GACGAATTAAGTACTGCAAACAAGAAGTTACATTTTCATTTTACGTAAAATTTTCAAAAAAGTATTGACCCTAACACTATGTCATAGTGTAATATAAAAATAGAGTTTGATTATATTGACAAAAACTCATAGCCGGCGGAGTGTCAGACAATAGTGATAGCTCTAAAATCAAAGTTGGAGGTACCGCAATGAAAACAATAAAACAAGTTTCGGATCTAACAGGAATAAGTGTACGCATGCTACATTACTACGATAAAATCGGATTGTTAAAACCAAGTAAATTCACAGACTCAGGTTACAGACTTTATAACAACAAAGCTCTTGAAACCTTGCAGCAGATTTTATTTTTCAAAGAGCTTGATATACCTTTGAAAGAAGTAAAAGAAATCATGGTTAGTCCCAACTTTGATAAAATGGAGGCGCTAGAAAATCAAAAAAAGCTGCTTATGTTAAAGCGCAACAAATTAAATGATTTAATAGAGCTTATAAATAAAACATTAAAAGGAGAAAGCACAATGAGTTTTAAAGAATTTGATATGAGTGAATATTTTAATGCATTGGAAGAGTTAAAAAAAGAACATGAAGATAAGATAATTAAAGCTTATGGCAGCGTAGACAAATATAATGAATTTATTGAAAAATGTAAATCTAGGGAAGATGAAATTGCTAAAAGTGCTATAAAGCAATATGGAAGTATTGAAAAATATGCTAAAGCTATAAAGAAAAATTTTAATAGTGATATATTAACTAAAGCAGAACAAATTGATAAGTTTAAAAAAGATTGTCTTTATGATAATCATTCTAAATTAAAAGAACTATATAAAAAACTTGTAGCTGATTTGAACAAAAATCCTTCTTCAAAGGAAATTCAACAAATTGCTGGTGAAATAACTAATACAGCTAAAAAAGATTATGAAGCTTTTAAAACTAATATGGGAGACTATTATTGGTACGCTATGGTACAACTTTACTTGGTATTTCCTAAGTGGATAGAAGAAGTTGATAAGAAATATGGAAGTGGTGCGTCTAAATTTATTGGAAAAGCTTTAAAAATTTATTTGGGAGATTATGAGCCTAAAATAGAAACACTATATAAAAAGCTTGTATCTGATTTAAGTAAAGCTCCTTATTCAGAGGAGATTCAAGAAATTGTTGAAGAAATTGCAAATGAGACCCAAAAACAGAATGAGACTTTAAAAATAGATGCGGGAGAAAATTATTTGGGGTATATGGCAGATTTTTATTTATCAAAGCCTGAATTTATCAAAGCAACAGATAAAAGATATGGAAATGGTACATCTAAATTTATTGGAGAAGCTTTAAAATTTTATGCTGAAAATAATAAATAATAAATTAAAAATTATTAAAAGGGTATGTTAAGCGGATGATAATAGGCTAAATACACTATATGACATACTATAAAAAAGCACTTATAAAAAGTGCTTTTTTAGTTCACATTAATTTATTTTTGCATATTTGCGTGATGTCATAATTGATAAAATATACAGGATATGGCTTTTATGAAAAATCTGAATTTAAAAGCTTAAATAATCCTGAGAGATTTATAATCTATTACTGAAGCCACAAAGCTAACGCATAAATTGTGTCATGAGCAGTCTTCCACCCATTACAATTAACAATACAGCCATAGTTAATTTCAAATATTTATTAAGAACATCCTGCTTAAATTTTGCAAGAATTTTAGGCCCGAGGTATGAACCCAGCAATGTACCAATTAAAAGCATTATAACATACTTCCAGTCAATAATTCCGATACTTAAATGCATAAACAGGCCAATAGCGGATGTACCTGTCAGAACATAAATAGAGGTTCCTACTACTTTAATCATGGGAAGTCCTAAAATAAGCAATCCTGATACAATTGGACCGCCGCCGCTCAATCCAACAATTCCCACCATCAGACCACTGATTAACCCAAAAACAATTGTAATCAACTTTCCATATTTCTCAACATTGGAAGATTTTTTAGGATACAAGAATTTATACATAATCTGAAGTCCCAGGACAAAAATGATAATACCTGTAATATACATATAAATTTTTTCAGGAATATATGGTGACAATAAGCTTCCAACAACTGTTCCAACAGCACCATATATTAAAATTTTATTTCCGGCCTTGAGATCAACATTTCCCTGCTTATAATGACTATATGCTCCCATAATCATGGAAGGAATCATAGTAGCCAGGGATGTACTTGCTGCCATGGCAGGACTCATATGAAACATGGTAGTCAAAATACCAATATATATCGAACCACCGCCACCTCCCATAGATACAACAAAAATTCCAACAATCAAACCTGCCAGCGATAATAAGATGAGCATTATTCAACTACTTCCTTTTTTCATACTTTAATTTTACATAACTTTTACATAGAAAATGCTTTTCAATTTCTCTCAACAAATCAGGATAATAAAATCCAGCCTTTAAATTTAATACTGCATCCAATGCATAAACTGTCAATGTATAATCATGTACCCCTCCTCTTGGTCTTGGTCCAACATATCGCTGCGTTACATTTTCTTTCTCATCATATGGTTCAAGACTTGAAATATAGCTATTTGTTCCTTGTAAAAACAGCTGTCTTTGACTGGCATTTTCCTCAATTTCTACAGCTGATTGTGCTGTTATTTGAATATTTGCAGCCAGCCAGTGAATCCATGAAAACCCAATAATAGGAACTGTATCATGGTCAATTAACGAAAATGCAATTGAAGTTGCACCTTGGGGAATATTTGTTACTTTAAAAGGAAATGAAATTAAATTTTTATCGTGATATTTCTGTATGGCAGCAGCATTTACCCCATATTTGTCAGGTAATGCGGAACCTGAAAAAGGAAATTCAATTTTCATTATTAGACCTTCTCTCTATAAACTAATATAATTAGATTATATACTTTTATAGTTAATTTGTAAACTAAATAAAAACATGATATTCTTAATTTAAATCATTGAACTGGCAGGTGTACAAAAATGACAAAAAAAAGAGAACTTTCAAAAGAAAAAGTCCTAAACAAAGCTATGGATATTGCTGAAAATGAAGGCTTG
Organism: Clostridium moutaii; assembly: GCF_041205085.1. Lineage (NCBI taxonomy): Bacteria > Bacillati > Bacillota > Clostridia > Eubacteriales > Clostridiaceae > Clostridium > Clostridium moutaii. Next base: position 4,194 of record NZ_JBGEWD010000036.1, on the reverse strand, counting down.
AATTTATTAACTTTCCAAAAATTATCACAATCCCTGAATATTAAACCGCCATCCTTATACAACTACTTCAGAAACCTGGATGAATTAAAAATAACAATCGGCAGTATTTTTTTTAATAGACTGGAAGCTGTCCTCTATGAAAATTTACTTGGATTATCCGGAAAGAATGCTATTAAAGTATTTTGTTCAACAATTCGTAATTACAGCCTGAAGCATCCTAAGCTGGCAATGGTTATTTTAATAGTTCCACAATATGAACATCAATCTATTATTTATCAATCTTCATTAAAAATTATCAAGATGTTTGAACAGCTTCTCAGTTTTACCGGCAGACCAAAACCAGAATTGCTTATGCTCTCAAGAAGCATCCGCAGTGCAGTTTTAGGATTTATTTTACTGGAACTCTCAGGATACTTTGAAAATAAAATGGCCAACAAAGATGACAGCTTCAAAACAATGCTGGATATAAATCTATCTCCACTTCCATAGTCAATACTAAGATGCCACCTATTGTCAAATTATAATTTTTATCATTAAAACCATTAATCACTTTAACCAATAAGCTGGTCGAACTAGTATCCTTGGTAGTTTTGTATTAGAATCCCCCTTAGCTGTATTGAGCTGAGCTTGTGTAACAAAAATACTATTTGTGAGATTGGCCCCGCTGAGGTCGGTATCCCTTAAATCAGCTCCTATTAAATCAGCTCCGCTCAAATCCACCCCTCTAAGGTTTGCTGCAATAAGACACGCTCCCCTCAAGTCTGCACCTCTAAGATTGGTTTTTCTCAAGTCTGCACCAAAATAATCTAATCTATGAGAGTTAGTATTCTGATTTGCCGAAAGAGTATTTTTCCTTTTATGCGCTTTACTACGTATCATTTCACTGGTATCTTTAAGCAAAACATTAACCTTTATTCTATGAGCTTCCAGATTCAGTTCTAATAAAGAATCAGCCCCAAGATGTGTAAGCTGTTCAGTATTATCTAAAATCAAGCTTATATTCTCTTTAACATGGTGGTCTGTCTGCAGATTAAATGCTTCTGATAGATACCATATCATTTCATGAAGTTGCCTCATAACTAAAAACACGCCAAACATTTGCTTTGCAGTCTCGGGATTCTTTCTCCAGTCATATCCAGAATACGTAACTTGGGAAACTTTTTGGCCTGCTCCAAAGCAGTGATAAGCAGTGCACCCTTTAAGCCCCTTCTTCCTAAGATTTTTGTGAACAGAACACTTAAAATCAGATTGTAAGTTTATACAGGGCTTACCAGCCGATTTATTCGTTGGGAAACCCTCGGAAGCTGAAAAGTATAGTGCTACACAGCATAATCCAAAACATTTTTTACAATCAATTCTCAGTTCTTTATTACGTCTATCTTCATACATATGTATCATATTATTTACCTCATATTAGAAAAATACAAATAATTTTTACTTTTAAATTATAACATATACAGAATGTATTTTAACATCTATATGATACTTACATTACAAAAAATTATTTATATGTATAATATCAATGGATACAAAAAATAGTAGCTCCTATGGAAAAATGGCTGCTACTATTTTTTATTTATATTTTGCAATAATATTTAACAATCTTCTTTAAAATATAAATTAGATTTTTAGTTTCTGCCAATATTCGCAAACTGCCATATAGAAAGTATAAACATAAATACTCCTACCATAGTAACAATGCAAATAGACAAATTTGCATTTATATCGGTCTTTGTTTGATAAGCCAGTCCATAAAAAGACTGCAGTGCATGTGTAGCTGGAAATATACGTCCCAGCCACATAAACGATTTTGGCAGCATAGATGCTGGAAACATAATACCACTTAAAAGCAATGACGGTAAAAATATTATCATGGAAAACATAGTTGAAAAAGATTGATCACGTGCAATTACACCAATAAATAAACCAATCCCTATACTGGCAAATAAAAACACTATCAAAACAGTAAAATAATATCCAGAAGAATTGGGAATATTCGAATGGAATATAACAGGTGCAGCTATATAAATAATTACGGATACCAAAAGTAAATGGATAAAAGCACTAAACGCATGAATTGACAGCACCGCTGCACCAGGTATTCCATTAACTTTGAAAGCACGCAGAGTTCCTGATTCCCTCATTTTCACTATTGGTGTAGGAGAACCCATAATTGAACCCATCGTTACAGCAAAAATTGTCATTGTTGCTGCAAGTGTTGTTTTCATCAGTGGATTAATAGATGAAAGAACCGAACCCATTACAAAGAAAAATAAAAGTGGTACAAGATAAAAATGCATGAGAGTACCCTTATCCCTCAAATCCATTTTCAACTGAATCCAAAGATATTTAATGAAAGCTTTCATTAATTTTCAACTCCTTCCACAAGCTCAAGAAATCGTTCTTCAATGGTTGGCCTTTCTACACGTAAATCTTCAATTGTATCCCCTGCGTCTTTCACTTTTTTTAGCATTTCTAAAATTGAAGACTCTATATCCTCACTTTTCCATTCAAGATAACCTTCCTTGGTTTTGATAAATTTTGCTTCTCCAATATTTGTACCAGGTAATAAAGACCCTTTATTTGTACGCAAACGTATACTAGTTTGTTTATTGCCAGCTGATTTCACTTGTTCAGTTGTTCCACAAACTGCTAATCTACCGTGTATTATAATAGCTATGCGGTCACATAATTTTTCAACCTCGGCCATATCATGGGTTGCCAGCAACACAGTAATTCCCTGGGATTTAATAGAGAGTATTTCTTCATGAAGCTGTGCTCTGCTCTGTACATCGAGTCCTGCTGTAGGTTCATCCAGAACAACAACATCTGGATTGTTTATCAATGCAAGAGCAAGATGTAAGTGTCTTTTTTGCCCAGTAGATAATTTTCCATACTGCTTTTTCAATAAATTTTCAATTCGAAATTTTTTAATTAATTTAGAGCATTCAGATAATCCATGCCAGGCACCTATAAGTGATATTGCCTCACCAACAAGAATGCTGTCAGGAAGCGATGAGGATTGAAGTTGAACACCCAATTTATTTCGAAGTTTTCTTTCATCTGCCTCAGGATCACATCCAGCTACCCTAATCTTACCACCATCTGATTTACGTATACCTTCCAAACATTCAAGTGTGGTAGTCTTTCCAGCACCATTGGGGCCTAAAATTCCAAATACCTCACCCTTTTTAACCTCAATATCCAAACCATTTACTGCAGTAAATGAGCCATATCGTTTTACAAGGCCCTTAATTAAGATTATAGATTCATCCATCTTTACCCACCTCCATTTCTGAGAATTGAATATTATTCTTACGAAAATACACATAAAGTGCATTTATTAAAAAATGTTCAATGGCATCCTTTAAATTTGTAGTGTTTTCAGGCCAATTTTTTATGTCCCTACCTGCATAAAGAAGTGACTTAAGCAGATTGGTATCGCCTGCAGTAAATTGATTCACCATTTTCCACCAATCTTTTGCTAATTTCTGACCTTCACTACCTAAAGGATCTGCTCCTTTACGATATAGATCATTTAATCGTGTAAAGATATCTTTGTATTCTTCCATATACTCGCGGTATTTTTCTGGTGAATAAAAACGCCTTGCCAGATTTTTTAACTGCTCATCACCAAAATATCGAATTACAAATGTGTACGGATTCCCTTGATTCATTTGTTCCATAATGAACATAAGTTTTTCAAAGCTTATTTCTTTGCCAATTTTAATCTCATCAATAACCTCATTAAGCATATTTACGATTTTATTTAAATTTGTAATCTGCCCAATTAGAATTTTTCGCTGATTGGTAAATATTTGTTCGAATCCTAAAGAAGTCCGCTGTTTTAATATCTTGTTTTTGATTTGTTTCAATGAAAATCCCAGCGATTTTAAGAATAAAATCTGCTGGAGTTTAATGATATCGTCAAGCTTATAAATTCTATGTCCACCTTCATTGAAACCAGCTTTTAATAGGCCTATTTTATCATAATATTGCAGTGTTCTTACAGTAACACCAACTTTTTTTGCCAGTTCACCAACCGTAATGAAATCTTCTCTGAAATCTTTCACATATATCCCTCCCCTCCTGACAATATTTATTATATTATATAACGCAACGTAGCTAGCAAGAGGTTTTTAATATTTTTTCGTAAAATGAAAATGTAACTTCTTGTTTGCAGTACTTAATTCG
>NZ_JBGEWD010000035.1:0-8966 GCF_041205085.1 Clostridium moutaii | reverse complement strand
GTGCTTCTCTTTGTAAGATGTACAATGCTGGAATTGCTGTTCCTCAGGGCTTTGCCATTTTGTCTACAGCCTTTGAAAATAACCGACTGAAAGCAGAAGCCCATTCAGACATTAAAAAATGTCTTGAAAAGCTTCCTGGCATTACTTTTGCGGTTCGATCATCTGCTCTTTCGGAAGACAGTGCGAAGACATCATTTGCAGGTGAATTTGAATCTGTTCTGGATGTGGCAAAGAATGATGTGTTTTCTGCAATAGAAGCAGTTGCTGATTCAGCAGAATCAAAACGCGTCAACGAATACAGTAAGGCTCATGGTATTAATAGTGGTCACAAAATTGCGGTTGTAGTTCAAATCATGATAAATGCAAAGATGGCAGGGGTACTTTTTTCTGCCGATCCCATTACCGGCAGCCATGTAAATATGGTAGGGAACTTTGTTTTTGGTGCAGGTGAGCAGCTTGTATCAGGGGAGAAAAATGCTTATCCCTTTACCATGTCAAGGCTAGGAGGAAAATACCAAGGTGATAAATCCTTCGCACCATATGTAAAAGCCATGTACAAAGCCGCATTGAGGGCGGAAGGGATTTTCGGCTGTAAGCTGGATATTGAATGGGTTGTTGAAAGTGAAAGGCTTTATATTGTTCAAGCACGCCCCATAACTACTCTTCAAACAATTGATTATGATACTTATGAAATCAATCAAAGCCTTGATACTGATGCACTNGGTGCTTCTCTTTGTAAGATGTACAATGCTGGAATTGCTGTTCCTCGGAGAAAAATGCTTATCCTTTTACTTGGAGCAGTAATAATGTAGGGGAGGCTGTACCTGATGTAATGAGTCCATTTACATGGAGTCTGCTGCATGAGATGGATTTGGAGTGTCAAAAGGTACCTGGATATTTAATGTTCGGCAATATTTGCGGCAGAACATATTCAAATATCAGTATTATGCTTTCTTCTTTAAAAGTGCTTGGATACAGTGTTCCAAAGGCAAAGGAACTTATCAGCGATATATTTGGATATATCCCTGATAACATAGAAGTACCTATCTATCCATTTAGGACCTCTCAATTAATCAAGGAGATGTTTCAGAGGGCCAAAAAAAGCTTAAAACGTAGGAAGGATTCCAAAAAACAAAAGGATTATTATTTAGAATACACCCCTGTGTGGTATGTGAAGACACTTGAAAGTATAGAAGGTGCAAACACTAAGGAGGATTTATTAAAACTGTGGGCATCTGATGTAAGACCGTTTTTATCAGCTTTATGGAATATATGGTTTGGTGGTGCAGGGAGTGCAACATTAGCAACACTTAGAAAAAAGCTGGCTAAGATGGCGGGGGAGGAATTGGCGAATTTGCTGTGTTCTAATTTCAGCAGTGAACAAACCCTTGCAAGCATGAAGCCGCTGCTGGCAATAGAACAAGTGATTGATGGAAGCTTAACCCGCAAAAAGTATTTGGAACTTTATGGTCATAGAAGTCCTCACGAGTTTGAGGTTTATTATGAATACCCTGCAGATGACCCAGCATTTATTAACGATCAAATTAAAGAATACAAAAATGCTAATCTGAAACCAACTGAGCTATTAAAAAGACAGCAAAGTGAATTTATGAAGGGTAAAAGACTTTTTATACAAAAATTCCCTGCAAAACAAAAATGGATGGAGAAAAAGCTTGAAATAATTTCTAAGGATGCAAATACCCGGGAGTCCCTGAGAAATGAGTTTGTAAAGGTTTTTAGAGTAATGCGACATTTATTGCTTAAAATCGGCTCTGTGACAGGGATCGGTGATGATATATTTATGATGTATTGCTTTGAAGTCCCAAAATTTTTGCAGGGTGACATTGAAATGCTGGATAAACTCTCTAAAAGGCGTAAGAATTTTGAAGAATATCAAAAAATGCCTTTTTTCCCACAGTTAATTAGAGGCAGGTTTAATCCCAAGGAATGGATTAACTCTAAGGATAAACGGCAGGACTACTACGACCCAAATGCTCAAGCGCCGCCAATCGACAAAAACGCCATCAAAGGTTTTGCTGGTGCTCCAGGTACAATAGAAGGAAAAGTGCATATTTTGCACAGCTTTGATGAGGCAAAAGATTTTCAAAAGGGAGAAATACTTGTAACTACTGTTACAAACATTGGCTGGACACCATTGTTTCCAAAAGCTGCTGCTATTATTACAGATCTTGGTGCACCCTTATCTCATGCTGCAATTGTGGCACGTGAGTTAGGTATTCCTGCAGTTGTAGGATGTGGAATTGCAACAACCAAACTAAAAACAGGCGATTCGGTTATTGTGAACGGCAGTATTGGTGTTGTTACAAAAAAAAGTTAAATTCAGATTGTACTCAGCTGATGTATGAGTATCCCATTCTTGAAGATCCATTTCCTGCCCCTCTATTTTAGGTACAAGATAACTTAAGGGCAAACCACAAGATTTTGACACCTTAAAGCTAAATTCATTCCTATCCAATATTTCTCGGTCTGAATATCCTCTTGCTTGGAGTTTTTTAATTTTTTCTATTTAGCTATTTAAGTATTCTTCAGCATTCCAACCAGAAATCATTTTTTCTCTTCTCTAATATTAATTTATAACCTTGTATCTAAAAACAGAAGACAAAGTAGCTCAAAATGAATAACAAATTACAAATGGGAATTTGTAGCCCTTAACCAATCCTATTAAAAATTACTATCTGTTCTTTAAGAGAAATCTTCCCAACTTGATACCCATATTGAGTTAGTTCCTTTTTGTATTTCAAAAAAGAATGATCTATCTCAATTCCCGCGATATCATGTATTTCAGGAAAAAATAGCTTCATTGATGAACTGCCATTCTTTTGAACATATTCCCATAAAGCATTATATTTACTCATAACATCTCGCTCCTTACAAATTTAAAATTTATTCTCCCAGTTCTTTTTTTAAATCTGCTATATAAAGTAATTGCTGTTTTTTCAGATACAAACCTACAAACAAATTCATTATAGGATTATTTACTGATACTTTTTCTGTAAATTTAATCTTCGTACCATTATTACTAACAGGACTAAAAATCCCAATCCAATGACCGTTCATATTTTATTGGTCATATTAAATTCATATCGCTCATAAGGCTTTTTTAAAGTAATATTAAATTTAGTAGGAAAATTATCTTTTGTATATTCTGTAAAAGAGTTCCCATCTACTGAAACATCAATTTTACTTAAATCGCTCCGCCACTCATATTTATTGTTATTTGTAACTACTTCCCATACTTTTTTAATATGTGCTTTAAATATCGCTGTAATGGTTGATTTCTTCATAGTACACATTCTCCCTCATAAATTTACTATTTATATTTATGCCAATTATAAAAATCTTTTAGGTCTACTTTACGTTCCTGTGGTAACGCTGTTTTCTTAACACCATGAATTGCACCTTCCAATGCTAACAATCTATGAATACACGCGGAAGCATCAATTTCTTGTATTTTCAGCCACGTCTGTTCTGCACCAATATCTTTTAATTCATTATAAGTAAATATGCCTACTTCATTCAACTGCCTTTCAATTTCTTTTCCAATATTAGGCAGTTTTGATAATTCTCCCATAATAAAACTTCCTTTCAAATTTACTATTTATATTACTCAAACTTAAATTGGAAATTTGTCTGCTTCGTGTTATACTATACTTGTTAAAAACAGGTATTCTATTGTTATTTTTTTTGCTTATGGATTATTTCCTCACATTGTTTCAAGAGTTCAATCTTTTTTTCTGTAGGTAGTTCGTCAAAGTCAGGAACACTCGAGCCTATTACCTTAATCGGTCCGTTACTTGTAATAATATAACCTGGGTCGCCTTCAATCTCAATCAATTTAAATTCGCTACCGCATTTTTTGCAATAAATATTTGTTAAGTCGTGGGGAGGTTTCCAATGCTTAGTTGTTCCACACATACAAGTCAAATCAATCGTTTCTTGTGAACCAACAAGTCCTTGCTTTATGAAAAAATAATATTGATTATTTTTTGTCTTTAAGTCCGCAGTTATTTTTGAAATGATTTGGTCAATTGAACTCTCAAATATCTTAAATGTATCTTGCTTAAATGATTTCTTTAGGGAATCCTGAACAGAGGGAAGATAAACTCTTACAAAAAATTTTGTTGCTGTTTCTAATATTTCATATTTAAGTTCGCTAAAATTTTCTGTACTTGGAAGATATGGACCAATATCATCTCTGAATATTACTTCTGAAGTATTTGATCCTGTAAAAAAAGTTGAAACATATCCAATATGCGTGAACTCTGAGGAAAAACTAAATAAGTTTTTAATTTCTTTTTTGAAATCAGTATCAGCCGTTAATCTTAGATTATTAAACAGAAAATCAACTTTTTCTCCAAAGCTCTTTTGGTCACACTTTGTAATAGATGATACGTGTCCTCTAACCCGCTGATTATATGCAAGATTTTCAAACTCTGCCAAAGAATTTTGAATATCCAAATTGAAAAGTGCTTGTCGAATAGAGTTTGTTGCATACTTATTAAAGCTGTTTAAAGAAGTCAAAACCTGAAAATTTGTTTCTTTTGGGTCTAAAAGCGTAAGTTGATATGCATCTGAAATTAAGCTATCAATAAACTGTCGTGCTGACGTTACTAAATTATTAAAATCGAGGAAATCCTTCTTTAACGTTCCTACTGTTTCAACAGTTATTCCAATTCTGTCGTCTGGCTGAGTATAAGAAACAAATTTTTCTATTATATTTATATTATTGAGTAAAATTCGTGGAATAATTGTCCTAAAATAGAAACATTTCTTGGAACTATCTTTAAATTCAGAAGAAACAAAATCATTATTTTTAAATGCCGTATCTATTTGGACCTGTATTTTCATCAAAAAATTTGCGCCCCCCAATAGAAGATCATTTACATACTTTATGTTGTTGCAAAGAACTTCATAATTATTCAAAGCTGCTGTAGATTTTCTTTCGGACAAATTTTCTGCAATACTTTTCAAAATGTCTAGTTCGTTCATAATACCTCCTCAAAAAAAAATTTGATAATATAAATAATCTTTGATTCAAAACTGCTCGATAAATTACTATTTATATTACTCAGCCTAAATTGGAAATTTGCAAAGTAAATTTATATAGCCGTTCTTTTAACGAATATTTTTACTAATTACTAAACAATTTTAATTTTACAAACTAACAGCATTGTTTTCACTTATTATTTTCTTATAATCTTTTCCCCATTCACACATGGCACTTAAGATGGGCTGCATACTTTTCCCAATATTAGTGAGGCTATATTCCACTCTTGGTGGGGATTCTGGATAAACTTCTCTATAAATTATTCCGTCTGTTTCCAATTCTCTTAATTGCATTGTCAATGTTTTTTGAGTAATATTAACTAATGTTCTTTGTAATTCATTAAATCTAATAGTTCCTCTTGACAAATGCCAAAGAATTGCTAATTGTTCCCATCAAATAAACTCGTTCAAAACTCTCCCCCTCTAAGCCCTTGATTTTCCTACCTCCCATTTTCTGCCTCTGAAAAAAGTCGTTCAAAAATCACCCCTTCTCTCTCCCTTTTTATTCCTTTTTTAAGGCAAAAAATAAAAAGAAAGTCGTGCAAAAATAGGTAATAGGAATTAGGCGTTAGAGGGCAGGTTAGGGTCAAGGTTTTAGGAATTAGGGGCAATCTTTTACTCAATCTTTTTATCAATCATTCCTCTTAATGCGTTGAGTTTCAAGCCTTCGGCTCAATCTTATCTTCAATCTTTCCCCTTAATCCTTATTCCTTAATCCTAATTATTTTCCTGCCTTTTGTGCAAATGAAAAGAGAGAGAACCAGGCTTTTCTCCCGATTTTCTCTCTATTTTTTGAACAACTTTTTTTATATTTGAACAGATTTCTTTTCATTTGAACGAGTTTGTTTTTAGTGGACACAGTAGCAGGATTAAGGTTTTAGGTACTAAGGTTAGCTTTTAACCCCAATAACCAAGAATAGTAACATATCATACTGAATTAATTAAATCAATATTTGATTATTATTTTAATGCATTAAGCATTTCTTCTTTTATATTCTTCATATATAAATTAGACTGTTTCTGAAGCCTACTCCTAAACATATAATAAACAATATCTGGTACTGGTATAGAATCCTTTCTATTCTCATATATTTTAAACTGAATCTCATTACAAATGTTTTCCATGAATTTAACATTATAATTTTTACCATTGTTTCTAATCTCATTATAGCTTTTTCCTACTTTACGTTGAATAAATCTACACTTTTTTATGTTATCACAGTTATCTAATATTAATAATACTATTTCCAATAAAATAGGAACAGCAAAAATCACATTTAACATATCATTTGTTTTATAAAAAATAGCTAAAATAGAAATAGACCCTAATGCAATAATAACAAAATTTAACAACATTCGATATGATTCTCTTTGTTTTCTTTCCCAAGTTATATTTTCATCCTGTGTCATTATTATTGCGATATCTAATGGTAATCCAGAAAAATCATTATACCAATTATTTATAGATATTTTATTCTCTTTTTTAATCATATCTTCAAATAATTTTTTTTCTTTTTCATCTTCTGTTATATCTATTGCCTCTTGAAATAGTATATCTTTATTATCCAATAAATTCTCTAATTCAGTTAAACCAAACATTCTTCTATCGCAATACTCATGATATTCTACTGCTCTTAAATGAATATTAGATTTTACTCTTTTAAAAATTTCACTTGCTACAAGCCATATTATAGGAATAATTGAAATTAGCCTCATATTTTTTAAAGACGGAATTAAACCTATTAAATATGTTACAACCCCTATAATTATTATAAAATTTCTATACTTCTTTTCTTCTGAATATAACTTTCTGCTTACAAATCTGTATCTTAAATATTCCTTTTTATTTTGCTCTTTGTTTATATCATTATTCATTTTTTAATAGAGCCTCCACATCATCACTAAAGGTAGATGACTCTTCATCTAACATTTCAAACTTTGATTTAATTCTCTTTAATTTATCTAATGTAGCATCCTTATTTATGTCTCCAAGTAAATTAATATTATTATCTCTCATGTCTGGTATTTTACCATTATCAACTAATTCGATAATATGATTTAAAGCTCCTATAAAATCATATTTAAAATCATCATAAAATACATTACTACTTTCGTAATCAACTAATGCTGATTCTACTGCATATGACCCTATAGTTACATAATAACTGCTTTTAAATAAATATTTAAACAATCTTATTGTATTTTTGAATTGAGTGTAATTTGCACTAATATCACCTAATATCTTTTTATCAATTCTTGGATTTGTTTCAATCCACCCACAATCGATATCGCCTTTAGGAATAATATAGAATATTCCTTCTGAATCAGTTGTATTTACTTTTTGAAATATGCAACCTGGTACAAAATCTATATGTAAATCTTTGCTTTTAATGTACGCTGTTACAGCCTGTCCGTCTTTTTCCGATGGTTCGCAACCATACGGCTCTAATACTTCATCTATTATATCTTTCAGCCATGTTAATAGCTTTCTTGAACTTACGTAAGTTGTTCCATCCTTATAGTATTTTTCAAAATATAATGGATTAGGATTTGTATTACCAATGCCATCTCCTTTCTTTGTTTCTTCTTTTAGAAACATACCATTTGTTGTGTCTACAATTAGAAGAATATCAAATTCATCTACATCTGAAACTTTTGTACCTTTAAAATAGCTACCAAACTGAATATATTTACTCCCATTTTCGCTATATAATTGAGGACAGTCTGTCTTTTCTGCTATCTTGTCTACTATTTTAGTAATTAACCATTCTCTACTTGAAACTGCATTACTTATATCCTTTTGACTTAACGCTAAATTGTTATTAATAAACTTATTAAACTCTGTATTTATACTCATAAATATCTCCTCTAATCTATCTTTATTAATTTTAAATAATATTTTTAATGTAAATTTTTTCTTGCCTAAATTTATAATCAAAGCTTTTCAATATCTTACTATATATTATTATTGATAATTAAATTTCTTCAACTAATATTGGTATGTTATACTCAACCCTCTCCCCATACTCTTCGCATATGATACTAACTTTTACATCAAAGCTTCCTACCTCTAATGGTATGATTTTATATTTTTCATCAAAAGATATTTGACGGGTGTGCAGAAGACTATTTATCCTAACAGTAATAATGTTATCCTCTACCCATGAATGCTGATTGCTATTTACCAACGGAATGTTAATTGGCTTAAATACATTCATGTCAAAATTATTATAATTTAATAAACTACTCATTGCTAATGATGTAGGCATGTACCTTTTAGCGTATTCCCTTTCAGCTTTTTTTATTGGATTAATTGGCATATCTAACTCTTTTGGTTCAGTTAGGTTTTCTATTTCATTTAATTTCATAGCCTTTATTGATTTAGGAAATTCGATATCTATATAAATGTTATTAGCCTTTATACTGCCATCATTAGAAACTTTAATGCCAATGTCCTTTCCTGAATTTTTTATTCTCAAATATTCAATCTTTTCTTGAACATATCTATCTGTTTGCTCCTCCGATGGTAATGATTTATTATAATTATCTATTTCATCTTCTGTAACATATTTTATTAATTCTTGTGGTACATCATCATAAGTTAATAACCTAAATTCATGTTTAACGTTATTGTATTTATTTGGATATTCTAATCTAAGTTCTTCTCCATTATTTATTTCTAAATTAATAGCAGGTTTTTTCGTTTCCAATTTGCTTTTTAAACTCTCATTCTCTTCTCTCAATTTTCTATTTTCTTTGTTTAATTGCATTAGTTCATTAGATATTTGTGTAAAATCTATATTATCTGCTCTTATCCATCCAGGTCTCGGTTTACTGTTAAATTGCTTGTAAAGTGATGTTAGTATAAAAGAGTAGACACAAAAAAATAGATTTACTAA
>NZ_JBGEWD010000034.1:0-11185 GCF_041205085.1 Clostridium moutaii | reverse complement strand
TCACCTCAGAAAATAATACTTTGGAAGGTACTGACTCAGAAGATACCGTTTTAGAAAATAATATTTTAGAAGATACCAACCCAGAAGACATCACCTTAGAAAATAATACTTTGGGAGGTACTGACTCAGAAATCATCACCTTAGAAAATAATACTTTGGAAGGTACTGACTCAGAAGATACCGTTTTAGAAAATAATATTTTAGAAGATACCAACCCAGAAGACATCACCTTAGAAAATAATACTTTGGGAGGTACTGACTCAGAAATCATCACCTTAGAAAATAATACTTTGGAAGGTACTGACTCAGAAGACACCGTCTTAGAAAATAATATTTTAGAAGATACCAACCCAGAAATCATCACCTTAGAAAATAATACTTTGGAAGATACCAACTCAGAAAACATTACCTTAGAAAACAGCCATGATAAATTCAATAATGGAACCAATAAAAATGAAATAAATAACAAGATTACCATTGAAAATTGTAAAACAACTGTTATCTCGGAAACATTACCGCTTTGTGAAAACACTCCTCATACTTCTCAGGTTACTAAAGGGCCTGTAACAATAAAAGTTCCAGTGGTGATAACAGAATGTAAAGTAACTATTAATGTTCAATCTTCCCTTAAACTAGAGGATACTGTATTAGAAATTAAAGACATTAGGAAAAATGCATATTTGAACCAATGTGAACTTATTCCTGACTCTGAAAACGACAAGCCTAATACCGGAATAGTATTTATAAACGGTTTTATTAGAAAAAATATTGAATACACTACAAAAGAATATGTGGACAAAGTAACATTAAAAGGTAAATTAAAACATGCCACAGTTAAAGTACCTTTTAAATGTACTACTAGGGTCACATTCAAAACTCCCCCTAAATTTACATCCACTGCTTCTCAATATAAAGTAGACATATTAGAAACTAACATTAAAATTTGTGATTCTTGCAAAGAAGATATGATTGGCTCAGATATTCATGAACAAAGCTTTAAATTAACTGAATCCTTTAATGAAAAAGTATTCTGCGAACTAATAAATGCAGAAATTACTGAAACTGACATTCTTGAAAATCCAGAAGATAGGAATTGTGAATTACCTTTAGATCAGGGATTCCATATCATCACTGAAAAAGTAGTATTACTTTTAACAATAAAACTACTGCAAAATCAGGATGTAGAAATTTCAAAATAAGGCGACCTATTTTAGAACCTAGTTAAGAGCCTTAAGATTAATGGATGAAAACATAACTTACGGCTATATTATTACCTATTTTTTAACTAAGGAAAATCTGCGTGCAATCATGATTAAAGTTAATAAAATATTTTTCAAATAGTAAAAGCCCTAGTTCCCAATAGAAGGTAATTAAGGCTTTTACCTAACAATATATTTTGGATCTAATTTCTATAAATATGCCACATTGCATTGTTTGTTCCCCTAGCAAATACATCGGTTCTGTTTGGTCCCCAGGATACTGCAGCTGGTTCAGAAGTTATGTTTCCACCTATACCCTGCCAATTACTCCATCTGGATCCATTCCACGACATTGTAATCAATTGATTATTTGAGCCTCTTGCAAACACCTCAAGTCTATTTGCTCTTCTCGAAGAAACTGCAGGACCCGAAGTTATCCTTCCTCTGAGATCTTGCCATGAACTCCACCTGGATCCATTCCACCATAAATGATATAATCGATTACCTTGGCCACGTACAAATACGTCAATTCTATTATTTCCCCATGACACGGCAGCAGGTGCTGAAGTCAATGTTCCTCCAAGGCTTTCCCAGTCACTCCATCTGGATCCATTCCACCATTTATGCCAAAGAGCATTATCTGTACCTCTTACAAAAGTATCCAGCCTATTAGGTGCCCATGATGAAACAGCAGGTGCTGAAGTCAATATACCTCCAAGACTTTCCCAACCGCTCCAGCGAGAGCCATTCCAGAATATATGCCACATGGCATTATCTGTACCTCTTGCAAATACGTCAATTCTATTATTTCCCCATGATACAGCAGCAGGTGCTGAAGTCAATGTGCCTCCAAGGCTTTCCCAGTCGCTCCATCTGGATCCATTCCACCATTTAAGCCAAAGAGCATTATCTGTACCTCTTGCAAATACGTCAATTCTATTATTTCCCCATGATACCGCAGCAGGTGCTGAAGTCACTGTGCCTCCAAGGCTTTCCCAGTCACTCCATCTGGATCCATTCCACCATTTATGCCAAAGAGCATTATCTGTACCTCTTACAAAAGTGTCCAGCCTATTAGGTGCCCATGATGAAACAGCAGGTGCTGAAGTCAATGTTCCTCCAAGGCTTTCCCAGTCTCTCCATCTGGATCCATTCCACCATTTATGCCAAAGAGCATTATCTGTACCTCTTACAAAAGTGTGCAGCCTATTAGGTGCCCATGATGAAACAGCAGGTGCTGAAGTCAATGTTCCGCCCAGATCTTCCCATCTACTCCATCTACCGGTGGAAATCGGAGGAATAACTATATTTCTGTAATCTTCTTCATAAAAGGATCTGAAATCTTCAGAATCGCTATAATATCCCGGGTTATAAAAGCGCTTCATCGACCTATTTAAAAAAGGACAAACAGCTTCATCAGAACAATACGGGCAACGGTAAAATGCATTATTATACATTAGGAACCTCCTTGTATTCTTGTTCCTGTTTAAATAATTACCAATTATATTCTATGGATAAAATTAGAAAATGTTACAAAAATGGCAGTTTTAATTTGAAATATAAATTCTACTTTAACCTAAAACATTAATTCAACAATTTTAAGATAAGCATTAAGGAAGGGCTACCTGCCCTTCCTTAATCCATTCACAATATATTTTCCCATGGGTAAACTCCACATAAACAATAAAAAACAATTTATTATATAAATTTATTATTTAAAGTACTCCTGGCCTAATAAATCAGCTGTCAATATGGCATCATACAGTTGAGCTGGAGTCACGTCACCTACCAAATGATGAATTGTTTCACCTGGCACACATGCTTTCTTTGCGGCTGTATGAACTCTTTCCTCGTCCATTACACCAACCTCCTTTAAGGTGATTGGAAGACCCACACTATAACAGAAATCCATAACTTTTTTTATTTCCTCCTTGGGGGCACTCTCCAGAATAAGCTGCACAATGGTACCAAATGCAACTAAAGAACCATGCATACTTCTCTCACACTCTTTCAAGGCTGTAAATCCATTATATACAGAATGAGCAACTGCCAATCCACCATTATCAGCACCTACTCCGCTTAAATATACATTGGCTTCGATTATAGCTTCCAAAGCCGGTGTTATCAAATGCTTTTCACAAGATAATTTTGCCTGATAACCAAATTCTAATAAAGTCTTATAACATAACTCACATAGA
The DNA here is from genome assembly GCF_041205085.1 of Clostridium moutaii. Classification (NCBI taxonomy): domain Bacteria; kingdom Bacillati; phylum Bacillota; class Clostridia; order Eubacteriales; family Clostridiaceae; genus Clostridium; species Clostridium moutaii. The sequence goes on along the minus strand of NZ_JBGEWD010000034.1, from coordinate 7,788 downwards.
GCCATAGCCGACAGTGCTATACCTCCATTTTCCAAACTTGGTGAATCAGTTCTAATGCAAGCTCTAGCCTCAAAATATGTGCCCAGTGCGTCGCCCATTCCTGCTATAAGAAACTTTACAGGAGCATTTGCAATAACTTCACTGTCTACGATTACAGCTTCTGGATTTCTGGGATAAAATAAATATTTATCAAAAGTACCATCATCATTATATATAACTGAAAGTCCAGTACAAGGCGCATCAGTGGCTGTAACTGTAGGAACAATGCTCACAGGACATTTCTCATAGTAAGCAGTTGCCTTGGCAGTATCAATGGCAGCTCCTCCTCCAATACCTACAATCACTTCAATTTGTTCGTTTCTTACAATTTCCCTCATTTTTTCAATTTCTCCATTAGAACTGATGCCTTTAAATATTTCAAAATGTAGCTTGCAGTCCGTTTTTTCAAAACTCTTTTCGATTTTTGCATGGGAATTCTTATATCCGCTTTTACTGCAGATAAATAAATATGATGATCCTAAATCCTTGGTTTCTTCATAAAAATTCAGCAATGCCCCTTTACCTTGTATATACTTTAATGGAGCCCTTAACAATTTTAATATTGCCATGAATAAAACATCCTTTCCTCAGTATCTATGAGAGTAGTATTCCCTATTCTCCCTTTTAATTTTTCCAGAACAATCCCTCTCAATAATATTTAAATAAAGATACTAGCAATAGAGCTGCATTCATTAAGCGATTACATTGATGTGCATACCTTACCTTTTTAACTAAACATAAAATAATTTAGCATTTCATCTACAAATTTAATTTAGCAAAAATCATACCAAGCATAAAAAAATATTATATGCCACTTTTGACCTGTACAATAGTTTAATTATTTAATTAAAGGATTACATTAAATAATTTTTCTCATAACTGGAAAAACTATTTCCCATTTTTGTACTAGTGTGAATTTTCACTATCAATAAAATATTCAATTATTTATTATACTTACAACACTTTTCATTGTATATTCAGGTATTAGGAAATCCGTTGCAATACCATCTTTGGGGAAATAATCTAATTTTTTACTCCACTTATCTTAAAAACTTTATGAACATCTTTATCCTTTTTCTCTCTTGAAGAAATCAATTCCAGATTAAATACATTTTTTATATTTTCCCAAAATGGAATTTAAAATAACCAACTTTTGAATTTCATTTGTTCTCTCATATATTGTGCATATTTTAGCACCACCATACCATACGCTCTGTATGAAAACTTCTTACATAAATTACCTGTAAACAAATAAGGCTTAAACCTCCATGTTACCGTTTAAGCCTCATTATTGTTTGTACATTATCTCAATTTTTATCTATGCCGCCAAGTTAGCCATCTTCTTTTTCCCTAAATGTTTATTCATAAGAACCATTATGACCGGGCACAAAAATGCACTTATAATGCAAGATGCTGCTATTTGAGCCGTAGCTACCCCCAATATTGGAGCTAAAGATTTGTCCACAGCAGCTATAGCTACCGGAGTCCCTACAGAGTTACCTCCTGTAGAACCATTGGCAAAAGCTGCAATAGGTCTTTTTTCTCCAATTGCCTTAAGGGCAAAATAGCCTCCAAAACCTGTTAATACAGCTGTTAACACTCCTAATAATACTCCTGGCAATCCTGCTTTTACTATACTTGTTAAATTCATTCCTGCTCCCAGTGGGAAAGCAAAGAAAGGTATAAGTAATTTTTGTCCGGAAGCCAAAAATTTACGAATTTCTCCATCCAAACTTCCCAAAATCATTCCTAAAACTATAGGAGCCAAAACAGCGAGAAAAGCTGTAATCGGTACAGCAACCAGGCCTGAAGCACCCAAAACCAACATAGTAAAGAATGGTCCATTATTTAACGAAAGTACAGCCACAGCACCTACATCGCTTTCATCTCCATACTGTTCTGTCAACGCTACAAAAAGCCCACTGTTTGTATTAGTCATTGCAGCTATAATTGCCAGTGGTGTCAATCCCCAGATTCCAGCAGATCCAAATATCTTTCCTACAGCTAATCCTATAATTGTACCAATTCCACATTTGGCTACTGTGAGAACAGCACCTTTTTTAAAGGATTTTGGTGCCACTTTCAAGCTCATTTGAGAACCCATGCAAAACATAAACACTCCCAAAATTGGCAAAGAACCTTGTTTAAACATTGCAGTAGTAAATCCACCGATGGCTAACAGCTGCGGGAAAAACGTATTAATAACCGCCCCTAGCAATAAAGGTATTACCATTATTCCACCTGGTACTTTATCAATTGCTTTTTTAATTTGCATATATCACCTTATATATAATGAATATAATATATATTCATTATACCCTTTCCTTTATCAATAATAATTTAACGTTATTACTATATATTTGGTTTAGAATGTTGATATAAGTTTCAATATGCCAAATTCTCTGTGATTAAGTGATTCTGCCCTAGTTTGCTTACCATTTATTACCTCAAGCATTTCAGCAAAAATATCTTCCCCTACCTGCTTAACAGTTTTAGATCCTTCAATTATAGTTCCTGCATTTATATCCATGTTATCACGCATATTTTTAAATGTTTCTGGATTGCCCGTTACTTTTATTACCGGTGCAATAGGATTTCCAGTAGGAGTTCCCCTACCTGTAGTAAATACAACTAACTGAGCACCGCCACTTACCATACCTGTCATAGATTCAATGTCCTGCCCTGGTGTATCCATAACATATAATCCTTTACTTTTTGGTGCTTCTGCATAATTCAATACTCCATTTATTGGCGCAGTTCCACCTTTATATATACACCCTAAAGATTTTTCCTCTATTGTTGTCAAACCACCTTGAATATTACCCGGAGTAGGCTGTCCACCTCTCATGTCAACCCCCATTGTATTCGCTTTTTTTTCACAATTAGAGACTATTTCCAATATCTTGTTTCCTATCTCCTTAGTTACAGCTCTTTTAGCCAGTATATGTTCAGCTCCTATGAATTCTGTAGTTTCTGAAAATATGGATGTACCATTTAGTGAAACTAATTTATCTGATGCATATCCCACTGCAGGATTTGCGGCAAGTCCTGATGTAGTATCAGATCCACCACATTCAATTGCCAAAGTTATTTCTGATATATCTATTTCCTCTTTTTTAACCTCAGCTGCTTCTCTAGCCATGGCGGCTGCAATTCTCGTACCTTTTGTAACTGTGTTTATAGTTCCGCCACATTCTTGTATTATTAAATAGTCAACTTTTTTACCTGTAGATGCTATATCTTTTGCAACTTCTTTTGTTGGAACTCCTTCACATCCCAGCCCAACTACAAGTACTGCTGCTACATTAGGATTTTTTCCCAATGATTTCAATGTTGCTATCGTAAGATCCATATCGGCACCAACTTGACAGCATCCATGCTGATTTGGTATTGCTATGGCACCATTTACATGACTTGCGATTCCTGCTGCAACCTCACTGGCACAAACCGATGCAGGAAGTATTAATATATGATTTCTTATACCTACTTGTCCATTTTCTCTTCTGTATCCATAAAGCTTCATTATTTAGACACCTCCAAGTCTCCACGTCCTCTTTCACTTACAACATTATGCACATGAACATAGTCTCCAGACTTTATATCTTGAGTAGCTTGTCCTATAGACTCCTTATACTTTATTATTTCTCTACCCTTGGCTATATCCTTTACAGCAAACTTATGCCCGAAGGGAATATCTCCGTTGAGTACTATCTGAATTTCTTTGCCAAATACATCAATTAATACCTTTTCACCCTTTTTCAAATTTTTTACCGCAGTAGCTACATTATCATTTTCATTTGCTATAACTGCAAATTTTAGCATGTGTATTCCTCCCTCTATAATTTTTTCATTTATGTTATGTAGCAAGTATCATGCCAAATCTATTTACTACATAATAGGTATATATAATAAGCATGGGTTTCATAGTGAAACAAATTTATGTTTCGGAAATGAACGATGATGCATTATGCATCATCGTTCATTTTTCTCCACAAAGTTGTTCTGCTTATCTTTAATATTCTTGACGCCTTACCTACACTACCATCACAATAATCCATGACCTGTTTTATGTATTCATCTTCAACCTGCCTTAAATTTTTAAACTTCATCTTATTTAAACCGCTGTCTTTTTTATTTTTTATATCCACACTTTCAGTTTCCTCTAATAATTGCACATCATCTAGCCTCAATGCATTACCATTGCAAAGGACTACTGCTCTTTCTATCATTCCCTGAAGTTCTCTAACGTTTCCCTTATAATAATAACTATTTAAATAATCTCTAGCCTCATTTGATATGTGTTCAATCTTTTTATTATATTTTACAGAATATTTATTTATAAAAAATTTTGAAAGCTCAATTATATCTTCATTTCTATCATTTAATTCAGGTACCAAAAATGAAAGTATATTAATTCTGTAATATAGATCTTCTCTAAATTTCCCAATGTTTACCATATTCTTTAGTTTTTTATTTGTAGCGGATATGATTCTAACATCTACAGGAATTAACTTGTCGTCTCCTATTCTCATAACCTGTTTTTCCTGAATAACTCTAAGCAATCTGGTTTGCACATCAAGCGACATTTCCCCTATTTCATCTAAAAATATTGTACCTCTATGGGCGAGTTCAAACACACCTGCCTTACCACCTTTTACCGCACTTGTAAATGCTCCTTCCACATATCCAAAAAGTTCGCTTTCTATGAGATTCTCCGGTAGGGCTGCACAATTTATAGCTACAAAAGGCATATCTTTTCTATTACTGCTATTATGAATACTTTGGGCAAATAGTTCTTTCCCAACTCCCGATTTGCCTAAAATCAAAACCGGAGAATCATAGTGACTATAAATCTCAGCTTTTTTAATACATTCTTTCATTTTACCGCTTTTATATATTATGTCCTTAAAATTGTACTTAGCTGTAAATCCTTTTTTTTGAAGTTTAATTCTTATTTTCTGCTCTAACTCCTGTAATTTAGTAATATCCTGAAATGTTGCTACTACTCCATTTATCTTATTATCCACAATAAATGGCACTCTGTTAGTTGCTATTCTACAATTATTTACATTTTGAATTTCCCCTAATTGTACACATCCTGTTTTCAATACCTCATCTAACTTCGTATTTTTGACTACATCTTCAATTCTTTTTCCAATTGCCTCTTCTTTTGAAATATCAAATATTCTCTCAGCTGTAGAATTAAATATAGTAATTTTCTCTTCATTATCTACAGATATTATTCCATCATGGACAAAATCCATTATAGTTTTAAACCTTTCTGCTTTTTGTTTTTCAAGCTGTATACCCTTAAATATTCTCCTGGCTTCTCTCATTGCATCTATAATAGATTCCCTTCCAGATTCTATTATATAATTTTTACAATTCAATCTATTGGCTGCATAAGTACCTACAGTGTCCCCTACAAATATTCGTATACCCTCATCAACATATGGTTTTAATAATTTTTCAGGTTTTTTTTGATCACGAATTTCAATCTTAACTATATCCAAATCTAAAAGATCCCCTATTATTTCACACCTGTGTATTATATTTTTATAGCCAGCCGCACCAATTTTACCTTTATAATTAAATAAATCCCTGAACCCTCTTAAAATATCAAATGAGCTTATGCTGAGCTCAACTACGGGTATATCTACAACATCCTTTATCATCGTGTATGTTCCACCCCTGGATATAATTACACTTGCACCATTTTGCACTGCCTTTTTAGCAGCAATTACCCCTTCACTTAATCCTCCAACTACAATTTCTATATTATTATATTCTTTTATTTTAACTACTTGCTCCGCCAAATCGCCTAAATTTTTAAATGGAGCTATGAATACTATGTCTTTCATCATTGTCTCCTTCAGTAAAATTTTAAAATACTATTTTATAATTAATTATCTTGTTTTATATCTACATTTGCAATATAAAATTTTACTTCCTAGTATATTCAAGTCGTACAGCTACTATACAACTTTTTTATGACTATTTTTTATCCAGAATATTTTTGATTGTTTTTGCACTGTACCCTACAATTATAATCAGGGCGTGAATAAATACTACATGTCTCACAATAAGTATAAATTAATTATTGACAGTTTAAAATATTTTTCATTCAATTTTAAATACTAATAAACTTTTTCTGAAAATAAAAAACTATATGGCAATCAGGTGTAATATGTAATGATTATGATAATATTAAAGATAAATAAATTTTTTTATTTATAATAAAAGAATTTATGAAATTATTAATTTATAGTTGGGGGCTGATTTATTTGGATAAACGATTATCTTTGCCGTCGTACATAGTAGTTGGATCTATGTTGTTCGGACTGTTTTTTGGGGCAGGGAATTTGATATTTCCAGTACATATGGGGCAGGAGGCAGGTGCACACGTATCTGCTGCAACAATTGGATTTCTCATAACAGCTATTGGTCTTCCCTTTTTAGGTGTTGTTGCCATTGGTGTTTCTGAAAGTACAGGTTTGTTCGATCTTGCAAGCAGAGTTCATCCTTTTTATGGTTATGTAATGACGCTGCTGCTCTATTTAACAATCGGGCCATTCTTTGCATTGCCTAGGACTGGAACAGTTTCTTATGAAATTGGGCTTGCTCCTTTTATTCCAGGTCAATATGGTAGATTGGGGCTTGCTCTGTTTACCGCTGCCTTTTTTCTTGCAGCATTGTTTTTTTCTTTAAGGCCAAGTGAAATTCTCACCTGGGTAGGAAAAGTTCTAAATCCGCTTTTTTTAATATTTCTTGCTATTTTAATAATAACAAGTATTGTCCATCCTATGGGAACTGCATCTAGTGCAAAAATTGTTGATGCCTACACCAATACTCCTTTTTTTAAGGGATTTTTAGAAGGTTATAATACTATGGATGCACTAGCCTCCCTGGCTTTTGGAATTATAGTTGTAAGAACATTAAGAGACCTTGGAGTCACAAGTGCCAGAGGAATTGCAGTGGGAACTATTAAATCAGGTGCAGTAACCATTTTACTCATGGGACTGATTTATGGATGTTTGGCTTATGTAGGTGCTACAAGCGTGGGGAAATTTCCTGTTTCTGAAAACGGAGGAATTGCATTGGCTCAGGTGGCCAGATATTATTTCAGCTCCTGGGGTAGCATTTTGCTTGCATTAATCGTAACAGTAGCCTGCTTGAAGACTGCAATTGGCCTTATAACTGCCTGTTCTGAAACATTTTACGGATTGTTTCCAAGGAGTTTTGGCTACAGAGGTTATGTAATTATTTTTACAATTATAGCTTGTCTTGTGGCTAACGTTGGATTGACTCAGATAATTCTACTTTCAATTCCCGTTTTAATGTTCTTGTATCCATTGGCCATTGCATTAATTATACTTGGTTTGTTATCCCAGTTTTTCAAAAACCGTCAATGCGTATATGTACTTACTACCTTGTTTACTCTTTTTGTAAGCATAGCTGATTGCCTAAATGCTCTACCATCTGCAGTTAAATCCATGCCTTTTATACAAAATATTTTGAAATTCTATGGAAATTATGTGCCATTTTTTAATCTGGGTATGGGATGGGTTGTTCCTATGTTTACGGGCCTTATTCTCGGACTTGTTGTCTGTTTTTTCACAAGGTCAAAGACAAGTTTCGTTTAGATTTTTATTTTAAAATTATAACAAAAAAAGAGCTGTTCATAATTAACTTTATGAACTGACTCCCATAAGTTAGACCTAAAAATCTAACTTATGGGAGGTCAGTTTT
>NZ_JBGEWD010000033.1:0-14271 GCF_041205085.1 Clostridium moutaii | reverse complement strand
TACTGCAGGGGAGGCCCTGTGGGAGAGCAGGTCATCGCCAGATAATTTTATATGGTTCACTAGCTCAGTTGGTAGAGCACATGACTTTTAATCATGTTGTCCGGGGTTCGATTCCCCGGTGAGCCACCAAAGGAAGTATATTATATACTTCCTTTTTTGTTTTAAAAAGATTTGCAGCTAATTATTTAATACATATAATGTCTCCCCGTGTTATGTCTTTTAAAATTTGTGGAGTTAATTTGAAAACTGCATGAGGTGTTCCGGCAGCAGCCCATATTTCCTCATATTTCATCAAATCTTCATCAATTAAAGTGGTTAAGGAATTTTTATGGCCAATGGGTGGAATACCCCCTATGGCAAAACCGGTTTGTTCTAAAACAAAATCTGCATCTGGTCTCTGTACTTTTTCTCCAATATATTTTTTGATTGCTTTTTCATTTACTCTATTTATGCCGCTTGCTACTATAAGTATAGGTTTGTTAGAAGCTTTACCTTTGAAAATTAAGGATTTGGCTATTTGACCTACACTACAACCTATTGTATCAGCTGCTTCCTGTGAAGTTCGGGTAGAACCAGATAATTCTAATACATTTAGCTTAAATTTAAATTTATCAAGTACATTTTGTATTTTTTCAGCACTTTTGCTGAGATTATTAGATGACATGAGAATTACCCCCTTTATTTTATTTAATTAATTTAAATGTTATGGTATTATAATAATATTCTTGTATTATATATTATACATAAGTACATTATAATATACAATATATTGGAGGAGAATAAACTTGAAAGATTTTAATTTTATAATAGGAAAGAATTTAAATAATATAAGAAAACAAAAGAACTTAAGTCTAGATAAAGTGGCTTTGCTGACTGGTGTGAGCAAAGCTATGTTGGCACAGATAGAGAGGGGAAATTCAAGTCCTACAGTAACTACTCTGTGGAAAATTGCCACAGGTCTTAATGTTTCTTTTTCTTATTTTATGGAGGAAAAATTCAGTGAAGTTATTTATGTCACTTATAATGATATAAAGCCAATAATTGAAAGTGATAAAAAAATGAGGGTATATCCTCTTTTCCCTTATGATAATAAGAGAAGGTTTGAGATATTTACTATTGAATTGCAACCAAGATGTAATCATGAATCCCCACCACATAATGATGGACTGGAGGAATATATTATTGTCAATAGAGGAGAGCTGGAAATGATAATAGGTCAGGATGTATATAAATTGAAATGTGGTGATGCCATAAGGTATTTAGCCAATAAGCCCCATTGCTATAGAAATACGACAAATAATACAGTAAGCTTTCAGAACATAATTTATTACCTTAAATAATTAGCTATATAGTTATATATAAAATGAGAACATATTTATGTAAAAGATAAACATGTCCTCATTTTCAATAACAAGTATTTAGAAATATAATTTCATTGATTAGTATAAATTGTATCCAGGAACCGTCTACCGGCAGGAGTTTTAAAATACTTATCTTTCATGAATTTTATAGCAGCTTTTTTAATATTATCTTCATATGCATTAACTAAAAAATCACTCTCAATTAATATCTGCAAATCCGTTTTATCAATTTTGTTGTAACTATGGTGATTGCCTATTAAGAAGCATATTCTTTCTATTATATTCTCATCTAAATTGAGACCTTTCAGCAATTCTTTAGCTATAGGAGGACCTTCAATTTCCTGATAATCTCCAGCTGAACTATTATATTTTCTTTCGCTCTCTTTAATTCCTATATCATGAAGTATAGCAGCTAATTCAAGGATAAGCATGTCATATTCATTTAATTTTTCTATGCCTCCGATGCTTTTACAAAAACCATATACCTTTAAAGCATGATTTATTCTTTTAATATCATTTCCAAAATAAGATATCATTTTTCCTATAACATAACTAGTTATATTTATCATAATTTCCTCCTTGCGTTTTATTCGATGACTATTATTGTTAACATTCCCAGTTTTTTAAATTGGAGATGATAAGCAATGATACGTTTATGTGTAAGTTCTTTTAAGGTGCGGTACAAAAAGCATTTCCTATGGGCAGACTCCAAATGAATCGAAAAATCACTTGATTTCATTAATTCTATTATAAATAAATCATACTAATATAGCAAAAGGAGAAAGAAAATGAAGATAAATAATCAAAAAAAAGAACTTTTATTTTTGTATAAATTTTAAATTTTGCATATCTACTACTTAAGAGAAACTCTCTTATAAAAGTAAACAATTGGAGGAATATAAAAATGGGAAAGAAATTACCATATAAATATAATTTAAAAAAGGGAAAAATTAAAAAGGGAGATTTATTATTTCATGAGCATGTAAAGAAAAACGTAATAATACCTCAAAGTGCAGATTTAAGAGAAGGATATGGGTCAATTAAAGATCAGGGCCAATTAGGAGCTTGTACGAGCTTTTCCGCATGCAGTGTATTGGAATATTTATTAAATAAAGATGTTTCTCTATCAGAATTATATTTTTATTTTCAGGAGAGAAAAGAAGATGGAGATATTAAAGAAGACAGTGGTAGTTCAATTTCATGTTCTGCTGAAGTTGCTGCTGCTATAGGAACATGTACTGAAATCTTAGATCCCTATGATATAAGTAAATTTACTGTTCCGCCCACTCCAGAAATGGACGCAGATGCTAAAAAGCATAAAGCAGTAAAAAAATATGCTGTTACTACTATAGATGATATTTTATATTCTGTTGGAGTGCTTAAAAAACCAGTACTAATAGGTATAGATGTGTATGAAAGCTTTGAAAATATAGGCTCAGATGGATATATACCCATGCCACGTAAAGGTGAGGAATTACTAGGAGGACATGCTCTTAATGTATGTGGATATTTTCATAAAGATAAAAGTATATTTGCTCAATTTGAGGGTGAGTTTGAAAAAATATTTACTAAGACTAGATATAAAGGATTATATTTTATAGTCAGGAATAGTTGGGGTACAAGCTTTGGAGATAAAGGATATATTTATATGCCTGCACAGTTTTTATTAAAATATTCAAGTGATTGGTGGTATATAGATCTAAAATAAAACAAGGAGTGATATGTATGATAAAAGGCTTAATTATGGAAGCATTGCCTGCCGTGATCACTATAATTATATTGGTTATATCACCTTATGTCTATGCAACTCTAAAAACTATATTGGGACAGAAACGTCTTCATGAAGTTGAGGTCTTTGCTAAGGATATAATTAATAGCATATTACAACAATATCCTGGAATTGAAATTGAGGAATTAGTTTCAAAGGCTCTTGAAAGCTTGGAAAATAAATTTGGATTAAAATATTTTACGGCAGAGGATTTTGAAAATATTATAAGGGCAGTTATAAGAGATTTACAATTAAATGATACAGAAGTGTTTAATCTTATAGACAATGCTGTATCAAGTAGTGTTGGAAGTTCAGCAGAAAAATATCTTTCAGGGAAAATAACAGCAGATAAAAGAAAAGAAGCTGCTGTAAATGCAATTACCGCAGTCTTAATTCAGGCTAAAGTCCCTATAACAAGTGAATTAAAAACTATTATAGATTCAAAGATAGATTCTGAAGTATACAATCTAAAAACTCCAGAGGAACGTAAAAATCAATTACAAAATATTGTAACTCAATAATTTTAAGTCTAGGGCAAAATTGCTCTAGGCTTTATTTTTATAAAAAATGAAAACCACCTGCTATGCAGGTGAGTTCAGGAAAACTTAAACAACGGACAAAAAACCTCACTTTGATAAAATAGAAGGTGAATCATGATATATTAATGGAGAGGTTCTCGAGGAAAATAAAGGATAAAAGTGTATTTAAATTAATTAGACGATACCTTAAATCTTGAATAATATTAATATGATGCTGATATTGGTCATTGCTATTGGCGGATTTGTAAATGATTTTTCTACAAGATTTTCTGCTTTTTTATAGGGGAGAATGTAGAACAATATCTCAAGTAAAAAAGGTCCTTTAAAAGGCATGAAAAGTTTTCTTTTCTATAAAAGGAACGAAACAACATAGTATATCAATTCAATCCGGAAACGCATATTAAATATTTATAATAAAACTACGATAATATAACTATAGTATTTTAATAGGAGATGTACGTCTATGATAAGTTCAATTTCTTCTAGTGGAATAAAGAGTATATCAAGCAGCAAAACTGGTAAATCCAATGAGGATCAGATAAAGATACTGCAGCACCAGAAAGCAGCAGTTCAGAAGCAGATAGACAATATAAAAAATGGTAGTTTGGATACTAGAACAAAGCAGGAGCTTATAAAACCTCTTCAAGGTCAGATTCAAAGTATTGAGGCACAAATTTAGCAGGTACAGATGGATCAGATAGATAATAAAGATAGTATTTCTGCTTCAAGAGGAAAGACCCAGACAATTTTTGATACTTCAGAGTCAGGTTTGGAAAATAAAATCAAACTTTCAAAAGATACATTTTAATGTGTCCACTTCAGTAGGTACAGCTTTAACAAGAAAAATACTGGATAATGGACAGGAAAATGCTCAGCAGATGATAGAAAGTATCAGTGAGATGCAGGATCCAAATCTGGGGAAAACTCTTGATGTAAAAGCATAAGCCGTTGTACGAATATGTAGTTGGTGTTTAGAAAAGCTAATATACAGGATTTGAAAATAGAAAAATAAGTTATTTAAGAGCGTTAAAGATATCAAAAGGAGGTGAGTGATTATTTCATTCACCTCCATTGTAATTCAAGATTTAATATTGCCTTTTTATTATTTGAAAACTGGAATTTGTACTTGTATTGTAAAATGGGTATTATAAAATTTACAGCTTATAAATTAAAACATATTTTACATGAAAACTGAAATTGTTGAAGTGATTTTTATTTATAAATAGTTATATTAGTGTAAGGATAAAAAAGGCGGTGATGACTATTCAAAAAAATGAATTTGAAAATTAGATAAGACAATATGAACGTTTAATCATTACCATCTGTTTTCCTTTTACAAAAAATTATTTTGATGCAGAAGACACTGCACAGCAAACTTTTTTAACTGCTTATGAAAAGTTGAATAAATTTTATGTTTTCCATAGATAAACTGCTCAAACTGGACAAAAATTTATTTGAAAAACAGAGATTGTTTTTTGGGATACTTCTGGTTTGTATGGGTATGTACCTTATATGGGACAATATAAGACGTATTATTGAGTCATATATAGATCCCGTATATACTTATGGTTATAATGTCCGTGGTACTTGCAGCCACTCTGATATTTATGAAAAGGGCGGTACCGGAGGTATATGAGTCGTAAAAATTAATAGCATAAAAGCATGAGTGGTGTAGAAAATGTGTATATTAAGAAGTATACCTCAAATATTTTTGTGGATGGGGCACGATGTGAACTATATGGATACAATGATTATCTTCTGAATCAGTTTGATAAATATTTAATGAGGGGGAAAATATCCAGTGAAGACAGGCATAGTTAGCAAAAATATTGGAAATTCCGGCTGGATTATAGGAGGATATCAATTTATAACTCATGAAGATGTATTTACAAAGCAGGAATTCAAAGGCAGTTTGGCAAATGGCAAGGATAATAAATTGTCAGCAATTTATATAGATATAAACAGCAGTAAATTTGAATTCATAAAGAGCGGGCTCAAAGCAATAACCAGTAAAGACAATAGAATAGGGTATGATTCAAATACAGATTGGAGAAAAGAGATTGAAAACCAATATATTACAATGATTAATAGAATCAGGTATAGTGGATAATTAGATGTTCCTCTAAATTAGAATAACGAGAGCATCCTATCATGTACTGAAACATAAATTACATAATATGGTATTGACATCTATATAACTTCAAAGAAAAAAAGGCATAATTGCCTCTTAATCAGTAAACAAATTAAATATTAATACCTGATTTTATCTTAATGATAAGACTACTTCTTCACTTGTTCTAATCTTACCTATTCTAGGGAAAATGTATCTACAAACATAATCATGCTCTTTTTTTGTCGAAGCTGTCATTGCATCTTCAATAAAAATTTGATTATAACCACGTTGATAAGCTTCTCTTGCTGTAGTATCCACTCCAATTCCAGTAGAAACACCACATAGTGCAATAGTATCAATTCCACGACGTCTTAACTGCAAGTCAAGATCAGTGCCATAAAATGCTCCCCATTGTCTTTTGGTAATATGATAAGCATTTTTAAAATTTTCTAATTCAGGTACATACCTATCCCAGCCTTCCGATAATTGCATTGGATTAATTTTTAAATCCACACTTGGTCTAAATATATCTTTTCCATCTACAGAGGAAACTCTTACAAGAACTACAAAGGCTCCAGTGGACCTGAATGCATTAATTAAGCTGCTTGCATTTTGAATAATCTCTGCACTAGTATGAGGTGAATGTTCCTTGTTTACAATTCCCTTTTGCAAGTCTATAACTACAAGGGCTGTTTTTTCCGCTTTAATAAATTCAGCTTTATTTGTTAATTTTATATCTCCCATTTTCTTCACTTCCATTCATTTTATTTTTTGCGTGATACTCATTCATTTAAATTAAGCTTTTTATATACTCTAAAATAAACCCACACTGCATTTATCAGTAACAATACACTTGTAATAAAAAATACATACCTGATACCCAAATGGGATGCCACTTGGCCACCTAAAACTGAACCTCCAAATATGCCTAGATACCCTGCCGACATGTTAAAGCCAAAAACTCTGCCTGTAAGAGAATCTGGTGTAATTCTCTTCACTAGGATATTAACAGAAGGAATCAACCCTGCGGATGCTAATCCTAATAAAAATCGAAGCGCCATTAACTGCCAAGGATTTTTTACAAAGGCTTGTGGTATAAAAATTAATCCTGCCATTACAAGGGCCACTAATATAACTTTCTGTGCTCCAATCTTATCAGAAAGTTTCCCAAGTCTTGGAGCAGCAATTATATTTGCCAGCCCCGAGGCTGAGAATGCCATTCCGGCTAACAGAGCAACGTGACTTGTATTACGAGATAACTGGGTAACATATACTGTTATGATTGGTTCTACAGAATATAATGCCACAGTTAATACAAAAAAGGTAACAAGAATGGTAACAGTTAAGCTTTTTTCAGGAACAACATTCCATATCTCCTTGACACTATGGGCCTTTTTATCCTGACGAGTAAAAGATTCCTCTACAAATAAAGAAGTTGTAATAAATGCAATCAGCAGCAGTGCACCTGTCATAAAAAATACATTTTGTAAACCAAAGGTCTCTTCTATAAAACCACCAATCATTGGTCCAAGTAAAGATCCCGCAATGTTTGCTGTTGAAAGCGTACCTAAAGCCCATCCAGCATGTTCATTATCCGTCTGAGTTGCAATTAATGTAGTACAGGCTGTACTATAACCCGTTATAACTCCCTGCAGCAATCTTAATCCTATCAGTTCATATACATTTTGTGCAAAACCCATGCTGCCTATAACTACCGCCATGCCAAGGCTTGCTCGCAAAAGCATTGGTTTTCGTCCGAATTTGTCAGCGGCATGACCCCAGACTGGTGAAAAAACAGCTGAAATTATAAAAGTAGCACCAAAAGCAATCCCTGAAAATTGTTCAATTAAAGCTGTATTAGAAATACCAAGATGTTTTATGTAGAGTGGCAATACCGGTGCAATCTGGCTCATTCCTATACTTGATACAAACATTCCAAACCAACAAACTATTAAATTCTTTTTCCACATTTTCATAAATATATCGCCATCCCTTGATTTTAAAAATAATTATAAACTATAAATAGTAGCTTGTAAACTATTATTTATAGTTGAAAAATATGTTTTATAATGTTAAGCTATTTTTATCCGATGACTACCCACTCTAATACTCCCATCGGGCTCTGTGAAAGTGATTAACAGGGAATCAAAGGTTTTGACTTTTTACTATTCTTCCAAAGCGGGTGTAAAGAGTGGTTACGTCCCTGGATAATAACTTCTAAGCATTAGGTGGAATAAAAACTCCGCCTAATGCCAAGAACTTTGTTTATAAAGTGAAATTATAGGGAGTGATAAACTGATGCAAAAACGAAATTTAACCAAGGAAAAAATTATTCAAGTTGCTTTCTTATTAGCTGATGAAATTGGTCTTAATCAAGTTACTTTCCCAAAAATTGCAGAAAAACTGGATATAAAATATCCATCTCTATATAATCATTTTACTAATATGGATGATCTTAAAACACAAATGACGGTATATCTTTTAAATGAGTTGAATTTGAAATTAATGCAAAGACTAATTGGTAAAAGTGGTGAGGATGCTATCAGAGAGTTTGCATGTGTTTATAGAGATTTTGCTTTTGAAAACAAGACTGCTTATGGGCTCTTGATGAATAATCCAAGTACAGAAGATGAGGAAGTAAAGCGTTTAGCAAAAAAAACTGGTGGCATTATTCATAAGGTTTTAGATTTTTATATCAAGGATAAAATATATTTAATTCATAAAAGCCGAGAATTAAGAAGTTTATTACATGGTTTTGTCTCCTTGCATTTTCTTGGATATTTCCAAAATAAAGTAAATCCAGAAGATAGTTTTGAATTGATGATAAAAGATTTCATTTTGTCCCTTTCGAGAAAATAGAAAAAGGTACTTTAGAAAATTTTGTTTATAGTTATGATATAATTGGATTGTACAATTAAATTATCAATATATTTGGCTGGAGGTAAAAAAATGAAGGACTTGGATTTCCTAAAAATGATTTGTGAAGCTCATGCACCCAGTGGAAGAGAAGATTGGCTGTATTCTATTATAGAAGATAATTTTAAAAAATTTGGACATATAACCATGAGTAAATTAAATAATATTTATATACATAAAAAAGGTAAAACTTCTAATAAAATAATGATAATGGCCCATGCTGATGAAGTGTTTTTAATGGTTAATGAAATTTCAGGTGAAGGATTTATAAAGTTTAAAGCCTTGGGAATAGATCCTAAAAGCCTTGTATCTCAGGAAGTTATTATTCACGGGACAGAAGATGTAGAGGGAATTGTAGCATTGAAGCCTACTTATAATGATAAAGATAACAACGTGGTCAAGATGGAAAGATTATATATAGAAACTGGCTATAATTCAGAGAAATTAAATAATTTAGTTAAAATAGGGGATTACATTACTTTAAAGAGAGATATGATTGAGCTTTTAAATGATAATATATGTTGTAAATCCATAGACAATAGGGCAAGTATTGCAGCTATGTATGTATGTGCAGATGAACTGAAAAATGTTAATTCAGATCTGGATGTTTATTTTGTATGCTCCTGCCAGGAGGAAGTAGGTCATAGAGGAGCTAAGATGGCAAGCTATGAAATTAAACCGGACATAGGTATTGCAATTGATGTGACTTTTGACGGTGGAAAATTTGGAGATAGTGACAGGGAGAATAAATTAGGAGAAGGGCCTGTTATATGCATAGGACCTAACGTACATCCTAAGCTTAGGAATAGAATAATAAAAACAGCGGATAGGTATAATATTCCCTATCAGGTTGAAGTGGAATCAGGAAATACAGGAACAGATGCCTGGGATATCCAAACTGCTGCAGGAGGAATACAAACCCTTTTGATATCTATTCCTATAAAATATATGCATACTTCTGTAGAAATAGTTAATTTAAAAGATATTAGGAATACGGGAAAGCTTTTAGCAAGATTTATTCAGGAATTAAATGAAAATGAATTGGAGGGATTATTTTGTTTTTAGAAAAACTTTGTAATTCCATAGGACCATCTGGTTATGAAAAAGAGACAGGAAAAGTGATAATGAGTGAATTAAAAGTGTTCACTGAAAATGTAAATCTAGATAGAATGGGCAATATTGTAGTTCATAAAAATGGTGGAGACAATTCTACCAAAATAATGGTAGTTTCTCATATGGACGAATTAGGTCTTATAATAACAGCTTACAATGAAGATGGTACTTTGAGGTTTTCACCTTTAGGTAATGTGGATAAAAATTCATTGCCATGCAAAACCATTTTGATTGGACATAAAAGAGTGCCGGGAGTTATAGGAATAAAGCCAATACACCTTCAAAGCAAAGAGGAAGTGAATAAAAGTCTATCCTGTGAAAATATGTGTATAGATATAGGGGCTTCCTCTAAGGAAGAATGTAAAAAGATTATTTCATTAGGGGACTTTGTGGTATTTGATAATAACTTTTTTTACTTTGGAGATAACCTCTTAAAGGGCAGGGCCCTGGATAATAGAATAGGTTGTTCCATACTCATGGAATTATTAAAAGAGGATTATAAATGTGATCTATATGGTGTATTTAGTGTACAGGGAAATATAGGACAAAGAGGAGTTTATGCAGCAGCTTACAACATTGATCCTGATATAGTCATAATTTTAGATGCTGTAAACAGCACGGATGGATTGGAAGTACCCGGCTATTTAAAGACCATCCGATTGACAGATGGTCCTGCGATACCGTTTAAAGGAGGAGAATCCATATTTGACAAGGATATTGTAGAATCTATTAGAAATAAAGCAATTAGTATGGGTATTCCCTATCAAAAAGTTGGAGATACCCAGGAAGAAGGGGAACTTAAGGCAGTTCGTCTTACGGTTGATAGTTGTAAAATTGCGGCAGTACTAATACCTTGTAGATATATGAATTCTAATATTTCTGTATGCAGCAGAGTTGATTATGAGAATACTTTGGTTCTGTTAAAGAGCTATTTGGAAGAATTATAGTATAGGTTATTTAAAATATAGAGAGGTGAGGATTTTGGATAAGCTTTTAGTAAAATTAATTAATTCTTTTGGAATCAGCGGCAAAGAAGATGAAGTGAAACAGGTAATAAAGGATCATTTAAATAAAATCAGTCAGGAGGTATATGAAGATAATATAGGAAATGTAGTAGTGAAATCAGGATCCGGTGAAAATAAAATTATGTTATGTTCCCATATGGATTCAGTGGGATTTATAGTGAATCATATAGATGATGATGGAATGATCAGAGTGAATAATATAGGTAATTTTAATAAAAAGGATATATCACACAGCTTTATAAGATTTGACAATGGTACATTAGGTAAAATATATACCTCTTCCAAGGGCATGCTTGTCGACATAGGAGTAAAAGAAAAAGAAGAAGCATATAAGAAAGTAAATGAAGGTGATATGGCATCCCTTGTAGGTCCATATTTAAATGTAGGTGATAATAATGTTATAAGTCCTCTTTTACATAATAAAGTAGGGTGCTATGTACTTTTAAAACTTATAGAGGAAATCAAAGTGGAAGGAGCTGAAATTGATTTTGTATTTGCTTCTCAGGGTGAAGTTGGAGGCATAGGAGCGAGAATTGCGGCAAATAGTATAAATCCTGATTATTGTATAGTTATAGGTACTGAGGATGCGAAAAATGCAGAGAAAGTAAATACTAATGTAAATATAGGGGAAGGTCCTGTACTCAAGATTATGGATAATTCCCTTATAATGCATAAGGATATAAAAAATATATTAGAAAATGCAGCAAGAAAAGTGGAGGTGAATCTCCAATATAGTATAAGTACAGATAAATCTGAGGGAGGATTAGTTCACAAGGAAAGGATTGGCATAAGAACCGGGGAAATTGCAATACCTTGCAGATATAAATATTCTACTTCAGAAATGGTTTCTATTAATGATATAGAAAATACTATAAAAGTACTAAATCAATTGGGAAATTTTAACGATCTTATATAGAAATTTACCATATTATTATGAAGGGTAGAGAAAGGTTTAAATATGATATGAAAAAATTTAAATGGGTTTTAGTAGTACTATGGATGGTGGGAATATTTGCTTTTTCCAGTCAGAAGGCAATTGTATCAAATAGAAAAAGTGAATTTGTCATATATGTATTTCAGGTTTTGGGTTTGAATTTAAATAATGTGTTTGGAAATTTAGCTAATTTCATAGTGAGAAAAGTTTCTCATTTTTTGGAATATTTTATATTGGCAATATTGTTATTCAATGCGGTAAAGGAAAATTTGAAATTTAAAAAATTAGCTGTTTTTTTAATTACAGTGGTGTTTTTATATTCTTGTTCAGATGAAATTCATCAATTATTTGTACCAGGGAGAACGGGGAGGATAAGAGATGTGATAATAGATACTATGGGAGGAATTATAGGCTTTCTAGTATGTTATTGTATTCATAAAAAAAAAGCAAATAAGGAGCTCTAAAGATTATCTAGAGCATCCTTTAATTTTTCCCAGTCCTTTTTGTACATGGATTGAAAATTTTCATTTCTGTTATAAGTTAAGGCGGAGGGGTGGTACATAGGGAATATGTATCTTTTAAGATTTTCATTAAAATAAACATCTCCGTGGCATTGGCCTATAGAATTAAATTCAGTGAATCTTTTTAGAGGTGTATTTCCCAAAGTTATAATTATTTTAGGATTGACCAATTCAATTTCTTCATTTAATATGTCCTCAAATAGTTCTATTTCAGAAGCTTTTGGAGTCCTGTTGCTTATAGTTTCTCTGCCATTTTTACCTTGATTTATTTTAATAGGTCTAAAAAAACAGGTATTTGTTATCCTAATCATTTCTCTTTTCAAACCAATTAAATTCAAATACTTTTCAAAGGTCCTGCCAGCCATGCCAACAAAAGGTTTTCCCTGTTGTACTTCTGTTTTTCCGGGAGCTTCACCTATAAATAATATATCACAGGGAATAGGACCGTCTCCTGAAATATATCCACCTGTTGGGGTATCATTGTAGCTTTCATATACCTCTTTAATTTTTTCTGTAAGTGTTTCTTCAATATTATTCATAAGAGATTTCCTTTCTAATCAAGATTAATTATATTTTCTTATATTTTAACATAGAGCGGACATGCAAGGAGAAATTTCTATTATTTTCAATATAATTGTATAAATATATATTTCTCCAATAAAATAAATTATATGCCGATTAAACAATTGTACTCATACATTTTGTAAATAAAAATACTGATGATATAATGCTAGTAAAATTATAAGGGAGTGATTTTGTTGAAAGTTCCATATATAATGACACCAGGACCTACAGAGGTGAGAGAAAATGTAAGATTAGCCAGAAGTATGCGATGTACAAATCCTGATTTAGATATTCAATTCTATGACTTTTATAAGGAAACTTGTGAAAATATAGCTAAACTTTTAAAAACCAAAAATCAAGTCAGAATATTAAGCGGTGAAGGTATGCTTGGATTAGAAGCCGCATGTGCTTCTCTTACAGAAAAGGGAGATAGGGTGCTTGTAATTGACAATGGAATATTTGGAGAAGGGTTTGCAGATTTAGTGAAATTGTATGACGGGGAAGTGGTGTTTTTTAAAGGAGATAGGAAAAGAGAAATAAATGTAGAAGATTTAAGAAGATTTTTAGATAAGGATAGTAATTTTAAATATGCTACAGTTGTTCACTGTGATACTCCTTCAGGGGTATTAAATGATATATCAAAAATATGTCCTATGCTTAAAGAAAAAGGAATATTGACTTTAGTGGATAGTGTGTCTGCCATGGCAGGAGAAAATTTAGAAGTTGATAATTGGCATATAGATATAGTGGTGGGAGCATCCCAAAAGTGTATTTCGGCTCCTCCAGGACTTTCTCTGCTCAGTATTAGTCAGGATGCTTTTCTTGCGATGAAAAATAGAAAGAACCCTATAAAATCTTTTTATTGCAATTTATTAGTTTGGGAGAAGTATTATGAAGATAAGTGGTTCCCATATACGCCGCCTATAAGTGATATAGCTGCATTAAAAACAGCAGTGGATAATGTTTTAGTGGATGAGGACGTTCTAGAAAGACATAATAAAATTGGCAGAAGTGTAAGAAAGGCTATTGAAAAAGCAGGATTAAACTTATATATAAAAAAGGGATATTCCAATACTGTAAGTGTTATTGAAATTCCAGAGGGCATAGATGAAAAACAGCTGAGGAAATATATGATAGATAATTTTAATGTTCTAATAGCAGGTTCTTTTGGATATCTAGAGGGAAAGGTAATTAGAATAGGACATATGGGAGAAAATGCAAGAGAAGATATAGTGAGTTATACTTTATATTCCCTCCAGAAAGCTTTAGAGCATTTTGAATTTAAATGTAAATGTGATATGGCATACTGTTTTTTGAAAGAGATAAATGTTCTATAAAATGTGAAATGATGAACTCCATAAAATCAACATAACCTGGTGTATCGGTATGCGAATATTGGAGGAAAAGATATATTATA
>NZ_JBGEWD010000032.1:0-14328 GCF_041205085.1 Clostridium moutaii | reverse complement strand
CTGGTCGTATCCAATGTGACGCCTGTAATATCTGATGAAGGTGTCAATGCTTTAGTCTTGAACAAGATTTCATACGCATTGGTTGTTAATGTAGCAGGTGTTTGGTCTGCCGTGATACCTGAACTTACTTTTATTTTATAAGAAGTGCTAGGTTCCAATTCTGTTGTTGGAGAAACAAAAAGGCTTCCATTAAGACTATTATTCATAGTAACATTACTAGCTACACTGCTTTCTGTCGCATCGGCATTTACTTTTACCAGTGTTATTAGACCTTTGTTGTTAGTATAGTTGCTATATTGATCTGACTTACCAAGGATATTTTCATTGAATGCAATTTGAAAATTAGGTAAGAGGTCTACTCCATTTCCGTCTGCACCATTGAATTGACTAGCAGGATATGAAGCATTATTAGGTATTCCTGCTTTCAATTCCCTGCTAGCAGTATAATTACCACTCGAAGAACTATAGTCAGAATTAGACGCATCACTTAAATAAACACCTATTAATGATGCATTATTAATAGTGCTACCTCCCACAACCGACGTATCATCCGGGTATGAATAAGGCGGTGCTGTATCCGCCCAAACCTGTGCGGTATTACTGAAAAGCATTACAAATATAAGTAGAAATGTAAAAAGTCGAGCACTATATCGTCTAATCTTTCTTCCCACATTGGGAATAATACTTTTACACATAAAACTTCCCCCCATTTTTCTTATAATTTACCATAAATTAATAATATTAAATTCATTCGAAATCTATAAGATCAATACGTATTTCTTTATTAATTAAATACATATTAATTATATTTTGATTAGGCCACAAAAATCTTGTAATTACTACCATCGTTGATATATTTATAAACTCTCAACAAATCACAGCTATACAAGCTTGTACATAAAAATTGGTTTGAAAATCAAGCATCACGTTTCAAAAATACAAAAAATTTAAAAAGACAAATATGCTCTCTTTTTTACTTTTGTTTCAATTTGTATCCATTCCCAAAAGATATAATTTGGTACAAAGATAAACATAAAAGGATATTTTTAATTACATTATATCACATAACATGACATAACAGTACAATTTTGTAATTTATATTTTCTACATATGAAGGGTTGGGGTACCTGTAGTAATGGAACAGAAAGTTACAACTTGATCTGTGCTTGCGATTAGGAAGTGATGACATTATTTCTGATATTGAATCAGTTGTAACTGATTATAAAAAAAATGTATAGTATACATGAAGAGATAAGAAATAGATATTCTGATAAAAAATAAACAATGGGTTTATTTCGAAATGAGTAAATTGCAGAGAAATTCAAAGTTAGTATGATTGGCAATTTTCATAAACTGTGACCATTTAACAACTTAGTAAGTAATTATTTTACAGTATGAAGAGAGGGGGGTGCGGACTTAAAGTTGGACTCCCTTAGAGTTCCGAAAGGAGCTTCTGAAAGATGTATTCTCAAGAAAAAGTTAATATCGCATTGAAACTATATCATCAATGCAGATCTGTAACAAAAACTGTGCAGACATTAGGGTATCCTACAAAGAAAGCCTTATACGACTGGGTTCATGATGAGGGCAAGCCTAAAAAACAAAGAAAGATACTTGAACTCACCAATACTAAAACTCATCCAGGAAATCCACCCGTTGAAGTAAAAATGGATGCATTACATCGTTGCTTTGAATTGGGAGAAAGTATAAAATCAGTATCAGAAGATATTGGTTATACTAGGGCTAGCATTTATGCTTGGCGGAAAAAGTATCTTCGGAAAGGTACGATTGCATTGATGAATGATAAAAATATCCAACCAGAAACTTTAGAAGAAGGTTCAGTTGCATCCAACGCTAAAGTTGAAGAATTAAAGGTTCAAATGCTTGATATGCAGCTTGAAATAGATATTTTGAGGGAAACAATAAATGTATTAAAAAAAGACCCCGGCGTCGACCAGACAGCTCTCAAAAATCGAGAGAAGGCAGTGATAGTCGATGCCCTAAAGAATAAGTATTCACTGCCACTATTGCTGAAGGAACTAAATCTTGCAAAGAGTTGTTATTATTACCAAGAAAACATCTTATCTAAACCAGATAAATATGCCCAATTACGTAACCATATAAGCAAAATATTCACAGAAAACAAAGGGTGCTATGGTTACCGTCGTATTTATGGTATGTTAGCAAAAGAAGGCTGTACAGTTTCAGAAAAAGTTGTTAGACGAATAATGAAGCAAGAAAATATGGTAGTGAGAGTTCGAAAAAAGCGAAAATACAGCTCTTATAAAGGAGAAATAACACCAGCTGTTTCAAATGTTATAGAAAGAAATTTTCAGGCGGATAAGCCAAATCAAAAATGGCTTACTGATATAACAGAGTTTGCTATTCCTTCTGGAAAAGTATATCTGTCTCTAATCGTTGATTGCTTTAAGGTCAAGCCCCAATCCGAACAACAATTGTTGAATCACTCTTGAAATTCAACATGCAAATCACATCAATTGTTGGTGGGTGCACTTTTTTACGATATCTCCGAACTTTTTCACGAAAGGTAGGAGCGTATAGCGGAGCGGTTACATTTTTACACGATACGGCTTCAAAAAAACATCAGCCTGAACATCATCTCTGGCTCCGCGGCGGGGCGACCAAAACGCTCGCAGTACTGTTCCCGCAACATAGGGTTTACAAAAATGAAGTCTATGTTTTCCTTGATTTTTCTCAAGATATTGTCCTTCGGCACGATAATATCTTACAGGCTCCTGTACTGCGACAGCTTTATCTGCGTATTCTCTCTCAGCATTTACTTCACGCCCTTGTTCCCATCTTATATGTATAAATTTTATACCACGAACATAAAAAAAAGTCCTCCTGCTCTTCGCAATTGGACTTTTTCAGCACTCTTGTTGTAACACTGGGCTTTTCTCATCAGTCAACATTGTATCAATATTGATGTTTATTTATGGTGCGGATAACAGGACTTGAACCTGCATGAAATTTCTTTCACTAGAACCTGAATCTAGCGCGTCTGCCAGTTCCGCCATATCCGCACAAATTACTTGATCATTATATCATACTTTTTTAAATAAGTTAATATATAAGTACTATTTTTTTAAACTATTTTATTATTTTGCCACAGCAGAATTTGAATATAAATTGAACGCTACATTTCCCCCAGAAGTATATCCTTCTATATATACAGGATATTTAAAGTCATTTCTGAATTTGTAATCTATGTTCCCATAATCTACTGTAGCATCCATTCCTTCTTCAACATAATGTACAGGAAGAGTATGATGTACTCTTTCCGTGGAGGTAAGCCCTGCTTTATATACGGCATTATATAAAGTTGTGGACACCTGACATATTCCTCCACCGAGCCCTGATTCCACCTTGTCGCCAATAATAACTGGAGCCGCTTCATAACCTTTAGCTGCAGTCCTCTGTCCTACAACTCCATTAAAACTAAAAGTATCCCCTGGCATTATTATGCACCCATTTATACTTTTAGTAGCAAGCCCTATGTTATTTGCTCTTTCAGAAGAAGATATAGAACCATAGTTTGTACTAAAACTTGATATCAATGTATCTACAGTTTTAAGTTCATCTTCCTTTATTGAAGCTGGAATAGTTTCTAATTCTGCCTTTACGCTTAAATTCTGACCTATATTTCCATCTATCTTAGAAGATAATTCTTTTTCCAAATCCTCTTTTTTAAGCTTAACACCATCCTGTTGTGGTATTACCTCAAAACCAATGCTCCCCATCTTCAAAGATGCATTTACAGGATCTGAGTTAACTTCATTTTCAATTTCATCTGCCAAAGCTTTTACCGGCTTTGCATTATAAGAAAACTTTAATTTATAGTTTACAACTTTAGGCTCTTTTAACAGACTATATTTTTTTAATATATTGTCATCTTTTCCATAGGAATAAGCTTCACTTACCACTTCATCTATATTGTACGATGGGCTTAAATTTGAATAGGATAACTCATATTTTTTATCTCCTACAATCACATAAATTTTCTTTTGTTGTATTTTATCAGAATATTGCTTTTTTATTATGCTTTCGGCCTCTGATTTAGTTTTTCCTGAGAGATCCACATTATTTACAAAAACCTTGGGATAAACCAAATTGTCCCAGTATTTTATATCATTATAATGATATACTATAAATCCGCAGCTTATACTTATAAAAATAGCTAAAATACATATAGCTGATACTACCAATTTTTTTTTCAAAGCTTTCTTTGATTTTTTTGACTGCCTTTTTTGACTCATTTTCATCACCTCTTTACTTTCACATAGTTATTATACTATAGTGTCATAATTTTTTGTATGTAAAAAATTATTAATTTATTATATTGTTTTTAAAATAAATGCAGTTTTATGGTATCATAAAATTATATAACTATCTAATAGTACTGCAAATAACTAAATACGGAGGTAAAAATACATGAAGGCTGAAATACTATGTGTAGGAACAGAAATTTTACTTGGAGATATAGTTAATACCAATGCTCAATTTATTTCCAAAGGACTGGCGGATTTAGGTATAGAAGTATATCACCAGTCTGTAGTTGGGGATAATCCAAAAAGACTTTTAGATGAATTAGAAAATGGTTTTAAAAGATCGGACATTATAATTACAACAGGAGGTCTTGGACCTACTCCAGATGATCTAACCAAAGAAACCGGAGCTAAATTTTTCAATAGAGAATTGATTTTAGATAAAAACTCACTGGATGATCTAAAAGATCATTTCAGTAAGATGGGTAGATCCTACTCAAAAGGAAACAACATAAAACAAGCTTATTTTCCTAAGGAATCTACCATATTTCCCAATCCTCACGGTACCGCTCCTGGATGTGCTATAGAGGAAAAGGGCAAGACCCTAATAATACTTCCAGGCCCTCCAAAAGAAGCTGCACCCATGTTTACCAATTATGTAATACCTCTTTTGGAAAAATACAGCAGTGGAATAATAAAATCCAAGGTACTGAGAATTTGTGGAATAGGTGAAGGTACCATGGCAGAAATGGCATCAGATATTATAAACAATAATACCAACCCCACTGTAGCCCCTTATGCTAAAGAAGAAGATACAATACTTAGAATTACGGCAGAAGCTTCTACAGAAAATGAAGCTTTAAATCTTATAAAACCTGTGGAAATTGAGCTCAGAAAAAAATTTGGAGTAAATATCTATGGTGAAGATGATATAAAGATGGAGGAAGTACTGGGTAAAATGCTTATAGATAAAAACTATACCATATCTTCAGCCGAATCCTGCACTGGTGGATTAATAGCTGCAAAACTTATAAACTACCCAGGCATATCTGAAGTATTTAAAGAAGGTGCTGTTACCTACAGCAATGAAGCTAAAATCAATAGACTTGGAGTTAAAAAAAGTACTCTGGATAAATACGGTGCTGTAAGTTATGAAACTGCAAAAGAAATGGCTGAAGGCATAGCTAAAACATCTAATACGGACATAGGTATATCTACTACCGGAATTGCCGGTCCCGATGGAGGCAGCCCTGAAAAACCTGTAGGTCTAGTATATATGGGACTTTACATCAATGGTAAAACTCAGGTTAAAAAGTTCCAGTACTTTGGCAGCAGAGATACCATAAGAAGAAGGGCTGCAATGAGTGCTCTGGATTGGATACGAAGAGAAATCATAAATATATAGATATGTGAAATTTAGATTTAAAACTTATTTACAAAAGGGTATAACACTAGGCATAGTATTATACCCTAAATAAGAACCAGATTAAGTTTAAGCTTTTTTATCTTTAATTTCTGCCTTTTTCTCCTGCTCTTCAGGATGATTGAAATATTCACAATAAGGAGCTACAGGGCAATGCTCACAGTCAGGTTTTCTGGATTTACATATGCGTCTCCCATGCCATATTAAATAGTGATGAGAATCACTCCACATATCTCTAGGTATGTTTTTCATAAGCTCCATCTCAACTTTATGAGGTGTACTTCCCCTTGCTATTCCCAACCTGTTAGATACTCTGAATACATGGGTATCCACTGCAATAGCCGGTATTCCAAAAGCATTGGACAGAACTACATCTGCAGTTTTCCTGCCTACTCCGGGCAATTTAATTAATTCTTTCATGTTATCTGGAACATGTCCTTGATAATTTTCCATAATTTCTCTGCTTGTTTCCAATATATGTTTGCTTTTATTTCTAAAAAATCCGCAGCTTTTTATTTTCTCCCCTAGTTCCTCCTCTGTCAATGAAACCATTTTTTCAGGAGTATTAAATTCTTTATACAATTCACTGGTAACTTTATTTACCCTCACATCTGTACATTGGGCTGAAAGCATAGTCGATACTAATAATTCATAAGGTGAATTAAAATTCAAAGCACATTTTGCCTCCGGGTATGTTTCACTTAATATTTTTAATATTGTATCTACATCTTGTTTATTCAATACTTATCACCTTCATTGTAATTTATAAACTCCTCTATATTTTTCAGGTAAAAGCTTTGCAATTTCATACATATAAAAATCAATTATCCTATCATCATATTCATGTTTTTCTTCACCTTTATTTCTTTTGGGTACCTGCAATTCCCTTCCTATATTTACCTTAACCTTGGCAAAGTGAAAACTTTCCAAAGCCATATCTTTATCGTTTATAGGTAGAAGTTTTTCAGTACCATATATCCCTACGGGAATTACTCTGGCCCTGGATAATTTTTGTATAAGTACTACTCCTCTCTTGCCTTTATTCATAGTAGATGTTCTGCTCCTGGTACCTTCAGGAAATATGAGTATGCTTTCGCCTGATTTCAATGTCCTGACTATATTGGAAATGGCACCTTTATCTGCTGAGTTTGGCATTATACCTATGGTCTTCGTCATGCTCATTCCCAGTTTAGTAAGACAATTGTCATTTAACTTTCTACCTGATACAAAGGTTAAATCTTCCTTCTTAAATACATGACCAAGCACTAGCGCATCTGAATTACTTAAATGATTACATACGAATATAATGGGTCTTTCAACTCCATCTAAATGTTCTATACCCTTAACCTCTATACTTGCATACTTATTTAAGTAACCGATTAATACCTTTTTTGAAATGTACCTGACTAATCCTTGGGGTAAACATCCAATTAGCCTAGCCATCCATGGAGAAATCATAAATAAAGCCACCTTTCATTTTATATAACATATAATTTTAAAATAATACCATTATATAAATTATAATTTTAAAATATGCAAAAGTCTATCATAATAATTTTTTACATAAGCAGACCTTATATTTTTCATATTAACATCCTTACCTAGAATAAGTGCATTTATTATACCATTTCTCTGGATGATATTTTTACCTCTCCATCCACAGGAAGTATTACCGTATCTTTCTATAAACATCTTCTTGTCTATATTTACAATCTCATTTAAATCTACATTTTCCATAAAATCAAAGGGTTTAAAATCTTCTATGCTGGAATAAACAACATCACTGTTATATGGACAAGCTTTCTGACATGTATCACACCCAAATAGTCTTCCCTGAAATTTTGTAAACCATTTACTGTCTATATCTTTTTTTTGAGTAATATAGGACATACACCTATTGGAATTTTTGTGCCCAATAAGAGCCCCTGTCGGACATGCGATTTCACATAATCTACAGCTGCCACATTTACTTTCCATAGGTATGTCACTTTCCATTTTTATATCAGTTATTATTTCTCCTAAAAACACATAGGAGCCATATTTATCTGTAATAAGCATATTATTTTTTCCTATAAATCCTATTCCACATTGAAAAGCTATATACCTTTCGGGCAGGAAATTACTATCTACAAAATATCTGACCTTTCCCCCTAAACTTTCTATAAAACCACATACCCTTCTCAAATAATTTTCTACCACCTTATGATAATCTTTTCCCCTGGTATACATTGAAAACTTTACATTCTTCTGTCCATCGTCCTTTTTAAACAAATAGGGAAAGGCAATAGATATTATTGTCTTTCCCCCATCCATATATTCATAATAATTAATCCTCTTTTTAATATCGCTTTCTTCAAACTCATTTTCTAATAAATTTTCTTTTCTATAACAAAGGTAGCTTTTAAGCTCAGTATATATTCTGCATTGGGTAAATCCTACAGTATCTAATCCAATTTTATGGCAATAATCTAATATTTTCTCCTTGTAATCCAATATTTCACCTACTCGTACAAAAATCTTATATTACCATTTCATTATATATCTTTTTTCTCTCTCCTGCATAATTTTTTATTTCTATAACGGATGCGCTCTTTCTATTATATATAATCCTTACAGGGATTCCCACTGCAGTACAATCGGAAGGTACATTTTTTAGAACTACAGCATTGGCGCCTATTTTAACATTATCTCCCACAACTATTGGTCCCAATATTTTCGCACCGCTTCCTATTAATACATTATTCCCAATAGTAGGATGTCTCTTACCTGTATCCTTCCCTGTTCCTCCCAATGTCACTCCATGGTACAACGTTACATTATCCCCTACTTCGGCAGTTTCTCCTATTACAACTCCCATTCCATGATCAATAAACAATCCCTTGCCTATTTTAGCTCCTGGATGAATTTCTATACCAGTTAGCATTCTGGATATCTGCGATATCAGTCTGGCAATAAAAAAACATTTTCTTTTATAGAAAAAATGAGATATTCTATAGTGTATCAAGGAGTGTATAAACGGATATACCAAAAACACTTCTACTGGATTTCTAGCAGCTGGATCATTTTTCATGGCATTTTTAATATCATAAGCTAATAATCTAAATGGATTTTTCATTATTATATCACCCTTTTTAAACCTTTATTTCAATTTTTTATTTAAGTGTAAACATCTCCTCACAGGGAAATACATATCCCTGCGAAAAGTTGTCTAAAATATCAAAACTTGCTACAAATTAATCATACAATCCCATGGAAAGATACTTCTCTCCTCCATCTGGTGCTACTGTAACTACTTTCTTGCCTTTTCCTAACTTTTTAGCTACCTGTATAGCTGCGGATATATTAGCTCCTGAAGATATTCCCACTAATATTCCTTCTTCTTTTCCCATCAATCTAGCATATTTAAATGCCTCTTCATCCCCTATAGTGATAATCTCATCTACCAGTTCTGATTTATATATATCTGGTACAAATCCTGCACCTATTCCCTGTATTTTATGAGGTCCTGTCTGACCACCTGATAAAACCGGTGAAGCTGCCGGCTCCACTGCGATTACTTTTGTACTTTTATTGTGCTTTTTTAAATTTTCCCCTACTCCTATTAATGTTCCACCAGTACCAACACCAGCTACAAATGCATCAACATCTTTTAAATCCTTTAATATTTCTTCAGCTGTGGTGGCATAATGTTTTTGAGGATTGGCTTCATTTACAAATTGTTGTGGTATATAGTATCCTTTTTTACCCTTGACAATTTCATAGGCTTTTTCTATAGCACCTTTCATTCCCTTAGTTCCATCTGTAAGAACCAATTCAGCCCCATATGCCTTTATCATATTTCTTCTCTCTACACTCATGGTCTCCGGCATGACGATTATGACTTTATATCCTTTTAATTTTCCTATCATGGCAAGAGCTATACCTGTATTTCCACTAGTGGGCTCAACTATTGTTCCTCCTGCCTCTATAAGATTTTCTCTTTCTGCTCTTTCAATCATTCCAAGAGCAGCTCTATCTTTAATGCTTCCTCCCGGATTATACTTTTCAAGTTTAATATATATATCAGCTGAATTCGCATCCTTAAAATTATCCAATTTAAATAAAGGTGTATTTCCTATCATATCTATGGCATTATTAAATATCATTATTTTTCCTCCCAATAATTTATTCCAATAACTGCAAGTAATTTATTTTGACGTCAAAAAAACTCCCTCTCTACATTTTACTATAGAGACGAAGCTTATACTCCGTGGTCCCACTCTCTTTGAATCCATTGAGGATTCCACTCTTAATCAAACACAGCGCTATGTTCTATCACTATAACGGGTGATCACGATGTAACCTACTACTGATTCGGTACATAACTCCAAAGAGCACTTCACTTAAACTCCATTAAAAAACTTCTCAGCCTATAGTTTTTTCTCTGTATAACTTTATTTAAGTTACTTTTCTTTTTCAAAGCATTTATGAGTAATTTACTATGATTTATATTATATATTATACAACTAGAGGAACTTTTGTCAATATTATTTTTAATTTATTTAATAAAATAATTGCAAAATTTATTATACATGAAATGTTCAGCCTATTCAGTTGATTTTACTTCCCATATATAATATAATAATATAAATAACAATTATTTATTAATAATTAAAATGAATATACCTAGGGGAGGATTTAATGTCAACTTATAAAGTTCAAAAAAACCTTGAAAAAAAAATTAATGAGGAACTAAATAAAAAAACTAAGGATAAAAACTTTGAATCCACAAAAAAGTGGAAGTGTCTTGTTTGTGGAGTAATATTTGAAGGAAATGAACCACCAGAGGTCTGTCCAGTATGTGGTGCTGATGCCAGTCAATTTGTAGAAGTATCTGAAAAAAGTCATGTGGATTTTAGTACAGATAAAAATGAGAACTTCGTAATAATTGGAAATGGTGCTGCAGGATACCATGCTGCTGATTCCATAAGGAAGAGAAATAAAAACTGCAGTATATCTATTATTTCTGCTGAAGACACTATAACTTATTATAGACCTGAGCTTTCAGATTATCTTTTAAATCCTATACCTGATAAAGATTTCTATCTTTCTGATGAAAATTGGTATAGAAGCAATAATATAAAACTTATTTTAAACTGTACTATAAAAAATATCGACACAAGTTCAAAAAAAGTGATTGGAGAAAAAGGGCAAGAATTTTCATATGACAAACTTATACTTGCAAATGGAAGTTCCAGTTTTATAATTCCAATAAAAGGGAAGGATAAAAAAGGAGTATTTTCTTTAAAATATATGTCAGATGCAGAAAACATAAAAAGCTACATGTCTAAATCTAAAAATGCAGTGATAATTGGTGGAGGCCTGTTGGGGCTTGAAGCTGCGTGGTCAATTAAAAACTTTGGTTTGGATGTTACCATAGTAGAATTTTCAAATAGGCTGCTTCCACGTCAATTGGACCCTGAAGGTGCTCTTCTTTTTAAAGAAGCTGTAGATAAATCAGGTGTACAGATAATACTTGGAGATTCCGTGGAGGAAATATCGGGGGAAGAAAAAGTATCCAGTGTACGATTAAAAAGTGGAAAAATTATAAAAACCGATATGGTCTTATTTTCCGTAGGCATACGTCCTAACAAACAATTAGTTGAAAATACGGATATAAAGACAGATAAAGGAATAATAGTAACCGATAGAATGGAAACCTCTATAAAAAATATATATGCCTGCGGAGACATCTGCCAGTATAAAGGAAGAGTTTACGGAAATTGGCCTGCTTCAGAGGAAATGGGTAAAGTTGCCGGAGCCAATGCCTCCGGTGATGAAACACATTTTAAAGATTTTATATCTTCTTCTATATTTACTTCTATGAACGCAAATTTGTTTTCCTGTGGTACAATTTCACCTGATTCTCAAATGCTGGTTTTAAAAGATCCCTCAAATAATGACTACCAAAAATTATTCTTTGAAAACAACAAATTAGTAGGTGGAATATTGATGGGCAGCACAAAAAAATCAGGAAAAATCATGCTGGCAATACAAAGTGAAAAAACCATGCAGGATATGATAAGGGAGAATTTTTTTCTTTAGTTTCCCAATTTGAAGGTAAGTAGACCGGCTTCTATGTAACACATGCAGTCAGTTTACTTTCTCTTCATGTTTAAATAACACTGCATTAACTTCTCCCCCTAAAATGGTTATAACAGATAAAATAAAAAGCCAGGTCAGAAGAACTATTGCAGCTCCTATACTTCCATAGATTATAGAATAATTTGCAAAATTATTTACATAAAATGCAAAACCTACAGATACTACCACAATACCTATGGTGGAAAAAACTGCTCCTGGAATTACTTCTTTCCATGTAAGTTTCACACTGGGAGTGTAAATATATACAGCTGCAAAGATAAATACAGTAGAAACAAACATAATTACATATCTTAACATATCCCATATAAAGTTAAATTCCTTGGAAAATCCTAGACTAGAAGCCAGCATGCCTCCAAGCATTCCTCCAAATACCAAAAACAATATAGTAATTACCATTATCACCGTTATTCCCAAAGTACATAATATGGATACAGTATATATCTTAAATAAAGTTCTATGTTCCTTCTGATTATATGCTTTGTTAAGTCCCTTTATCACTGCATGGAACCCGCCAGAAGAAGCCCATATTGTAAAAATCAAACTTAGGTATACCAATTGAGTATTTTTAGCAATTGTAATTCTAACCACCGTATTTTCTATTAATTCCAATATATTTTTAGGCAATATATAGCTTAACCCAGTTAATATATCACTGCTGCTTACATCACTGTATCCTATAAAACTTATAATAAAAATTAAAAAAGGGAAGAAAGAAAATATCAAACTATAAGCAAGTTGAGAAGCAAGTGCTAGGACATCATCTTCTATAAATCCAAGAATAAGCTCTTTTAGCTTATCTCCATTCTTTTTTGTCAACTACATCTCTCCTTTCTCATTTACTAATCTTTTACTTAGTGACAATTTAATTTTTATATTATAAATAATATGTTGTATTTTTATTAATATTATAATTTTCCCATTTAAATGTTAAATTATAAATAACCCTATTGAACTTATATCTCAAAAGAATTAAACTTATTGTCGAGGAGTTTTTGTATAAAATAAAATTCTTACATCAATAAAAAATAGAAGGAAGGAATGCAATTGAAAAACTTCATAAAAAGGTTTCTATTATTTTGTGGAATTTACATGCTTGTTCAAGGATTTCATTACACTACGGTACTGGCATCAGATAATTTGGACAAGTCTTCTGCAAAACCTACCATCACGAGTACAACCAATTTACCTAATACTTCTTCCAATTCCACAGATAATAGCAGTGAAAATACATTATCTGGGCAAACTACATCAGATGAAAATACCGTATCTACAGCTAATTTAAGCTCTGTGCAAAATTCATCAGAGGAAAAATCCACCGACGAAAATACTGTATCTAAAGTTGATCCAACCTCTGCACAAAGTTTATCCAATGAAAATGATACATATGATGCAAGTACTAGCCAAAATACAACTTACAATACTATAATTAAATCCAGTACTCCCACTAATAAAAGCTGGAAAATAGAATTTAATGAGCCAGTAGATATAAACTCTTTAAAAGATAAAATAAAAGTAGTTGATAAAAGCAATACAGAAATTCCCATAACCTTGTCCTCAGCAGATAATAATAAATCAGTTATTGTAACACCTACGGCTAATTATGACTATGATTCGGATTATACTCTTACCATAGGAGAAGATATAGTATCCCTATATAACAGGAAACTTAAAAACCCTACTGTGGTAAAATTTAAAACGGTTCCCTCTATAGTATCTATTGATGACATAAATACGACTATAAATCAAGAGGATAATTACAGTTTGCCTACGAAATTATCTGCCAATATGTCAGATAATTCCACTAGTTCCGTAGATGTATCCTGGGATAAAGCCCTAAGCATGACAAGTATACCGGGAAATTATGTTTTTAAAGGTACAGTAGAAGGTTACAGTAAAACAGTAACTTTACAATTAACTATAAACCCTTTTGTACCTGTTCAATCCATTTCAAATGGAACTAGAACTCAATCTGCAATTGGTACAAGCCTATATAATTATCTTATGAATTATGACAACAGGCAGTCAGTTTTGGAAAGAGCTATAGAACTTCATGATGGCGATACCAGCAACAATTGTGTATATTTTGCCAGTGAAGCACTTAGACGGGCTGGATTAACGGATCTGCCAGATTATGTGGCAAATACTCTCACTCTTACATCCAAGCTGCAAAGTATGGGATGGCAAATTTCTACAGACTTATCCATGCTTTTACCAGGAGATATATGTTTTACTACATCTTATGGGAATGGTCCAACCCATGCATATACATTTATGAAATGGGCTGATCCTAACAGCTATGATTATGCATACATATGTGACAATCAGGGTTATGACTATGGAGACAATGCATACCATATAAGAAATATAGATTTTGAAACTTCAACAAAAGATAAATTGTCCTATTTTATGTATTTAGCTTAAATAAACCCATAATGATATGACCCCAATAAGTTAGACTTTATTGCGTAGTAGTTT
>NZ_JBGEWD010000031.1:0-14913 GCF_041205085.1 Clostridium moutaii | reverse complement strand
GAAGAACAGTTGGTTCTGGTGTTGTAACTAAAATAGTTCAGTAATGGTTAAGGACTGGGTTTGTGGACCTAGTCCTTTTAGAAGTGAATAGTTTCATTCATCCATGTTTTTAGCGTCATTGACATAAAAACTAAGTTGTGATAAATTAAATAAGTAATGCATAATTTTAAAAATGTAATTTTTAAATTGATTATACACTTGAACTATACCAGGAGGTGTGAAAGTAATGAGAGTAAAAGTAACACTAGCATGTACGGATTGTAAACAGAGAAATTACAATACAACTAAAAATAAAAAAAATGATCCAGATAGGCTAGAAATGAAAAAGTATTGCCCATTTTGTCATAAACATACAGTTCACAAGGAGACTAGGTAGAGTAGAGAGGCATATATTAAAATATTTGAGGATGTGAATAAAATGGCTGCACGTGATGACGCAAAAAAGGTTAGAAAGCAGGTCACACCTGAAGGTGGGTTCTTTAACTTTTTTAAAGGATTGGTAGCTGAATTTAAACGAATAACATGGCCCTCTAAAGAAGACTTAAAAAAAGTGACAATATCAGTTATTGCGTTTTGTGGTGTTTATGTGATAATTGTTGGGGTAATAGATTTTGGATTTAATTCTTTGGTTAAAACTATTCTGAAATAAGAATAAAAAAGGAGGCAGGGACGTTAAGTATTGTCCCTAGGATTATGGCAGATAAAGCTAAGTGGTATGTAGTTCATACATATTCTGGTTATGAAAATAAAGTTAAGGCTAATCTTGAGAAAACTATAGAAAATAGAGAACTATATGATTGGATAGATGATGTTCAAGTACCTATGGAAGAACAGGTTGAAATTAAAGATGGTAAAAAGAAAATAACATTAAAAAAGGTATTCCCAGGATATGTTTTAATACATATGATAATGACTGATGATTCCTGGTACATAGTTAGAAATACCAGAGGAGTCACAGGTTTTGTTGGACCTGGTTCTAAGCCTGTTCCACTTACTGATGAAGAAGTAAAAGATATGGGGATTAATGAAAAGCCTGTAAATGTAGATGTATCGGTGGGTGAAAATATAAAAGTAAAATCTGGACCACTTGAGAACTTTTTAGCTGTTATCCAAGAAATAAATACTGAAAAAAAGAAAATTAAGGCTTTAGTCAACATGTTTGGCAGGGAAACTCCTGTTGAGCTTGATTTTAATCAAATAGAAAAGATAGATTAATCTAGAAGAATGAAAGTTTTAATAAGCGGGAAAATGTAATTCCGTGTAACTACATTATAGGAGGTGTATATTTATGGCTAAAAAAGTAGTAGGAATGATAAAACTTCAACTTGCTGCAGGAAAAGCTACACCAGCTCCACCAGTTGGACCAGCACTTGGACAGCATGGTGTGAACATTATGGGTTTTTGTAAAGAATTTAATGCTAAGACTGCTAATCAAGCAGGCTTAATAATTCCAGTAGTAATTACTGTATATCAGGATAGATCTTTTAGTTTTATACTAAAGACTCCCCCAGCAGCAGTATTACTTAAGAAGGCAG
The DNA here is from genome assembly GCF_041205085.1 of Clostridium moutaii. NCBI lineage: Bacteria > Bacillati > Bacillota > Clostridia > Eubacteriales > Clostridiaceae > Clostridium > Clostridium moutaii. The sequence continues at coordinate 13,378 of NZ_JBGEWD010000031.1, read as the reverse complement.
TGGGAATAGAAAGCGGTTCTGGAGTACCTAATAAGACTAAAGTTGCAAAGGTGACTAAAGAGCAGCTTAAACAAATTGCTGAGACAAAAATGGCAGATTTAAATGCTGGATCTATTGAAACTGCTATGAAAATGATAGCAGGTACTGCAAGAAGTATGGGAATAACTGTAGAAGAATAATTGACTTAAATATGTGGAAGGTGTAATGCCGTTATTACCACTTAGGAGGATTTGAAATGGGAAAAAAATATAAGGAAAGTGTTAAGCTTATTGATAGGAATACATTATATACACCATCAGAAGCTATAGATCTTACTTTAAAAACATCTAAAGCAAAATTTGATGAAACTATAGAATTAGCATTGAAACTTGGGGTAGATCCAAGGCATGCAGATCAACAGGTCAGAGGAGCAGTAGTTCTTCCTCATGGAACTGGTAAAAAAGTTAGGGTATTGGTATTTGCTAAAGGTGCTAAGGTCAATGAAGCACAAGAAGCAGGAGCTGATTATGTAGGATCAGATGAATATGTTAAAAAGATTCAAAATGAAAATTGGTTTGATTTTGATGTGGTTGTAGCCACACCTGATATGATGGGGATTGTAGGTAGATTAGGTAGAATACTTGGGCCTAAAGGATTAATGCCAAATCCAAAATCCGGTACGGTTACATTTGATGTTGCAAAAGCAATAGAAGAAATTAAAGCAGGTAAAGTTGAATATAGAGTTGACAAGACTTCTATAATTCATGTTCCGATAGGAAAGAGTTCCTTTGAAGCAGAAAAATTGCTGAGAAATTTTCATGCATTAATGGAGGCTGTAGTAAAGGCAAAACCTGCAGCAGCTAAGGGTCAATATTTAAAATCTGTAGTAATATCAAGTACCATGGGACCTGGAGTAAAAATAAATTCAGCAAAGGTTCTTGAATAATATTGACTTAAATAATTAATTCGTATATAATACTAACAGCTTAATAAGTAAATACTCCATAGACGATAGGTGCAAAAGCGTAACGGGAAACCAACCTATTCAGGATTCCAATATAAAATTGTTTGGTCTCTCTGCGTCTAAGGAGAGGCTTTTATTTATATGTGTTGCAAGTTAAACTGTGAGGAGGTGGATACACAGTGGGAAAAAATAGAGAAGTAAAAGAAGCTAAAGTTAAAGAAATCAAAGAAAAAATGGAGAAAGCCCAAAGTATAATATTTGCTAAGTATCAAGGATTAACTGTGGAAGAAGATACAAAACTTAGAAAAAATCTAAGAGAAGCAGGTGTAGAATATAAGGTTTACAAAAATACACTAGCTACACTGGCTGCAAAGCAATTGGGATTTGATGAGGCAGGAAGTGTTTTTTCAGGACCAATATCAATAGCATTTGGATATGATGATCCAGCTGCACCAGCAAGAGTCCTCAATGATTTTTCAAAGGCTCATAATATGTTGGAATTAAAGGGTGGAATTGTTCAGGGAGAGATGTTTGACTTGGATAAAGTTAAATATCTTGCTACAATACCGCCTAAGGATGTTCTTATTGCAAAATTACTTGGAAGTTTCAAAGCTCCATTATCAAATTTTGTATATTTATTAGATGCAATTACAGAAAAACAAAAATCACAAGAAGATTAATTTAAAGAAATTTTGGAGGTGTTCATTAATGAGTAAAGAAGAAATCATTCAAGCTATAAAAGAGATGAGTGTTTTAGAATTAAATGAATTAGTAAAAGCATGTGAAGAAGAATTTGGAGTAAGCGCAGCAGCTCCAGTAGCAGTAGCAGGCGCAGGTGCTGCAGGAGCAGCAGATTCAGCAGAAGAGAAAACTGAATTTGATGTAATACTTAAAGCAGCAGGTCAAGAAAAGATAAAGGTTATAAAAGCAGTTAGAGAAGTAACAGGATTGGGATTAAAAGATGCTAAAGGTTTGGTTGATGGTGCTCCTAAGCCACTAAAAGAAGGAGTAAGCAAAGAAGATGCTGAAGCTTTAAAAACTAAGTTTGAAGAAATCGGTGCTGAAATAGAATTAAAGTAAAGATTGAAAAAATATTTACATAAAGAGGTACTTTTTAAATTAAAGTACCTCTTTATAATTCTTATAAAAATTTAAAGGTATTTAACATTCCGGCAATTAGTAATTACCGGTTTTTTATACATATAAATAAATTTAATTTTTTATGAAATAAAGGCTATTAGGTTATTTGAGAAATTTTTTTATGCTTATTTTAGAAATTCTAAGAATTCGTTATTGACAAATTGTCTATATTATGATAACATGATAAATTGCATTGATTAGTTACGGAATTAATGTAAAATGTATTATATTTAGAAAAATTTGAATTAATTATAAAAAAAAGGTTATAATAATTTGATGGCAATAAATAAGTCCATAAACATACATGTATAGGTAAAATGAATGTTTTTGGTTATTTTTAGTTTATACAAGGGGTGAAAAATCAATGGTACATCCTGTCCAGGTTGGTAAAAGAACGAGAATGAGCTTTTCCAGACTTAAAGAAATAGGGCATATGCCTAATTTAATTGAGGTACAGTTAGATTCTTACAATTGGTTTTTGAAAGAAGGCTTACAAGAGGTATTTGATGATATTAATCCTATTCAAGATTATACTGCAAACCTCAATTTGGAGTTTGTAGGATATAAATTAGATATGGATAATATCAAATATTCTGTAGAAGAATGCAAAGAGAGAGATGCAACTTATGCGGCACCTTTAAAGGTGAAAGTAAGATTACTTAACAAGGAAACCGGTGAAGTTAAAGAGCAGGAAGTTTTTATGGGAGACTTTCCTCTTATGACAGAACAAGGAACTTTTATAATTAATGGAGCAGAGAGAGTTATAGTTAGTCAGCTTGTAAGATCTCCAGGTGTATACTATGATATGTCTGTTGATAAAACGGGTAAAAATCTTTTTTCTTCCACGGTAATACCTAATAGGGGGGCCTGGTTAGAATATGAAACTGATTCTAACAACATAATATACGTTAGAATAGACAAGACCAGAAAACTACCTATAACCATTCTTGTCAGGGCTATGGGTTATAGCACTGATGCAGAGATTAATAATTTCTTTGGAGAGGATGAAAGATTAAAGGCTACAATTGAAAAGGATAATACTAAGACACATGAGGAAGCCCTGCTTGAGATATACAAAAGACTAAGGCCAGGGGAACCACCTACAGTGGATAGCGCTCAATCACTTATTGATTCTTTATTTTTTGATCCTAAAAGATATGACCTTTCTAGGGTGGGAAGATATAAATTTAATAAAAAACTATCATTACATCTAAGAATAACTAACCAAATAGCAGCGCAAGATGTAGTTAATCCACAGACAGGTGAAATACTTGTACAAAAGGGTGAAAGAATAAACAGAGAAAAAGCTATAGAAATTCAACAATGCGGAATAAATATAGTAGACATTCAGGTTGAGGATTCGGTGCTTAGAATTATAAGTAATCATTTTGTAGATATACGTAATTTTGTTGATTTCAATATAGATGATTTAAACATAAAAGAAAATGTACATTATCCAACCTTGAAAGAAATCTTGGATAATTACAGCGATGAAGAAAGTATCAAGGAGCAGATAGCAAAACATATTCACGATTTAATTCCTAAACATATAATTAAAGACGATATTTATGCTACTGTTAGCTATGAGTTGGGATTAGCCTATGGAATTGGCAACACTGATGATATAGACCATCTTGGCAACAGAAGACTTAGATCTGTGGGAGAATTACTTCAAAATCAATTCAGAATAGGTCTTTCAAGAATGGAAAGAGTAGTTAAAGAGAGAATGACTATACAGGATCAGGAGGTTATAACACCTCAAGCGTTAATAAATATAAGACCTGTAGCAGCAGCAATAAAAGAGTTCTTTGGAAGCTCTCAACTTTCTCAATTTATGGATCAGACTAATCCACTTTCAGAACTTACACATAAAAGAAGATTATCAGCTTTGGGGCCAGGCGGACTTTCAAGGGAAAGAGCTGGTTTTGAGGTTAGAGATGTTCACCATTCACATTATGGAAGAATGTGTCCAATAGAGACACCAGAAGGTCCAAATATAGGGCTTATTAACTCTCTTGCATCTTATGCAAAAGTTAATGAATATGGTTTTATAGAAACTCCCTATAGAAAAGTAGATAAGAAGAATAAACTAGTTACAAATCAAATTGTATATATGACGGCAGATGAAGAAGATCAATATTTGATAGGTCGTGCTAATGAACCTATTGAAGAAGACGGTAGATTTATAGATAATAAAATTACAGTTAGAGATAAAGAAGATGTTATTGTAGTACCAGCTGAAGATGTGGATTATATGGATGTATCTCCAAGACAATTGGTTTCAGTTGCAACTGCTATGATACCATTCCTTGAAAATGATGATGCAAGCCGTGCACTTATGGGATCGAATATGCAAAGACAGGCAGTTCCGCTTTTAAAACCTCAAGCTCCTATTGTAGGAACGGGTATTGAATATAAAGCAGCTGTAGATTCAGGGGTGCTTCCTAAAGCTAGAAATGCGGGTATAGTTTCATATGTATGTGCTAATGAGGTAAGAGTTAAAAGAGATTCAGATGGAGGAACGGATATTTACAGGCTTCTTAAATTTCAGAGATCTAATCAGGGCACGTGTATAAATCAAAGACCTATAGTTGAAAAAGGAGAAGTTGTTCAAAAAGGAACAGTTCTAGCAGATGGACCTTCTACAGATCTTGGTGAAATAGCTCTTGGTAAAAACATCAGAATGGGATTTACTACATGGGAAGGATATAATTATGAAGATGCAATGCTTATATCTGAAGAACTTGTTAAGAAAGATGTGTTTACTTCAATTCATATTGAAGAATATGAATCTGAGGCCAGAGATACAAAACTTGGCCCTGAAGAAATTACAAGAGACATACCAAATGTAGGAGAAGATGCATTAAAAGACATAGATGAAAGAGGAATTATAAGAATAGGTGCTGAAGTTAGAGCTGGCGATATATTGGTAGGAAAGGTGACGCCTAAGGGTGAAACTGAACTTACAGCAGAAGAAAGACTTTTAAGAGCTATATTTGGAGAAAAGGCCAGAGAAGTGAGAGACACTTCCCTTAGAGTACCTCATGGAGAATCAGGTATAATTGTAGATGTTAAGGTATTTACAAGAGAAAATGGAGATGAACTTTCACCAGGGGTTAATAAGCTTGTTAGATGTTATATAGCTCAAAAGCGTAAAATATCAGTCGGAGATAAGATGGCAGGAAGACATGGTAACAAAGGTGTTATATCAAGAGTATTACCTGAGGAAGATATGCCTTTCTTACCAGACGGCAGACCATTACAAATATGCTTAAATCCACTTGGCGTACCTTCCCGTATGAATATAGGGCAGGTGCTTGAAGTCCATTTAGGTCTGGCTGCTAGTGAATTAGGATGGCATATAGCAACTCCGGTATTTGACGGAGCAACAGAAGAGGATATAATAGACTGCCTTAAAAAAGCAGGTTATAAAGAAGATGGAAAAACTATATTGTATGATGGCAGAACAGGAGATCCTTTTAATCGACCTATAACAATAGGATATATGTATATATTAAAGCTGGCACATTTAGTTGATGATAAAATACATGCTAGATCGACAGGACCATATTCCTTGGTAACTCAGCAGCCTTTAGGCGGTAAAGCTCAGTTTGGAGGACAAAGATTTGGTGAAATGGAGGTTTGGGCTTTAGAAGCATATGGAGCAGCACATACCCTTCAAGAGATATTGACAGTTAAATCCGATGATGTAGTTGGAAGGGTTAAAACCTATGAATCTATTGTAAAGGGTGAAAATATACCAGAACCTGGTTTACCAGAATCCTTTAAGGTACTTATAAAGGAACTACAGGCCTTGTGTTTAGATGTGAAAGTATTAAATGATGACAAACAGGAAATTAAACTTAGGGAATCTGTAGATGATGAAATGGAAAACCTGGATGTTAACATAGAGGGAAATGAAGATATTGCATCGCCGTCTCAAGATAATCACGATAAGAAAAATCAAGAAGAAGGCAATGACAATAATGAGGATAGCGATAGTGATAGTAGTGATAGTGATGAGGATCTAGATTTGGATTATGAGGATTTAACTTTAGATGACTTGGAAATAGATGATTTTAATGATGAACATTAGGAAGGGAGGATGTACCCTTGTTTGAATTAAATAACTTTGATGCACTGCAAATAGGTTTGGCTTCACCGGAAAAGATAAGAGAATGGTCAAGAGGTGAAGTAAAAAAACCTGAGACAATAAATTATAGGACATTAAAACCTGAAAGAGATGGTTTGTTTTGTGAAAGAATTTTTGGACCAACTAAAGACTGGGAATGTCACTGTGGTAAATATAAGAGAATCAGATACAAAGGTATAGTTTGCGATAGGTGTGGTGTTGAAGTAACTAAGGCAAAGGTTAGACGTGAAAGAATGGGGCATATAGAACTTGCAGCTCCAGTATCACATATATGGTATTTTAAGGGGATACCATCCCGTATGGGACTCATTTTAGACATGTCACCAAGGGCTCTAGAAAAAGTATTGTATTTTGCATCATATGTAGTTTTAGAACCTAAGGAAACTCAACTTCTAAAAAAGCAGCTGTTAACTGAAAAAGAGTACAGGGAAGCTGTAGATAAGTATGGTGAGCAAAATTTCACAGCAGGTATGGGAGCAGAATCCGTTAAAAAACTTCTAGAAGAAATAAATCTTGATGAACTATCTGCGGGATTAAAAGAGGACTTGAAAAGCAGTACGGGACAAAAAAGGGTAAGAATAATAAGGAGACTTGAGGTTGTTGAATCTTTTAGAAAATCAGGCAACAAGCCTGATTGGATGATTATAGATGTGATACCTGTAATACCTCCGGATTTAAGGCCTATGGTCCAATTAGATGGAGGAAGATTTGCCACATCAGATTTAAATGATCTTTACAGAAGAGTTATAAATAGAAACAATAGACTTAAAAAGCTATTGGATCTAGGAGCTCCAGATATAATAGTTAGAAATGAAAAGAGGATGCTGCAGGAAGCTGTAGATGCTCTTATAGATAATGGAAGAAGGGGAAGACCTGTAACAGGTCCAGGCAATAGACCCTTAAAATCACTTTCTGACATGCTGAAGGGCAAACAGGGTAGGTTTAGACAAAATTTACTTGGAAAACGTGTGGATTATTCAGGACGTTCCGTTATAGTAGTTGGGCCGGAGCTCAGAATGTATCAGTGTGGATTGCCTAAGGAAATGGCTCTTGAATTATTTAAGCCGTTTGTGATGAAAAAATTAGTTGGAAGCGGTTTGGCACATAATATTAAAAGCGCAAAGAGAATGGTAGAAAGAGTACAGACTCAAGTGTGGGATGTATTAGAAGAAGTAATATCAGATCATCCAGTACTTTTAAACCGTGCACCAACACTTCATAGATTGGGAATCCAGGCATTTCAACCTGTACTTGTAGAGGGTAGAGCCATAAAACTCCATCCGCTTGCTTGTACAGCATATAATGCGGATTTTGACGGCGATCAAATGGCAGTGCATGTCCCACTTTCGGTTGAAGCTCAAGCGGAGGCCAGATTTTTAATGCTTGCTGCTCACAATATATTGAAACCTTCCGATGGAAAACCAGTAGTTGTTCCCACACAGGATATGGTACTTGGCTCTTATTATCTCACAGTAGAGAAAGACGGTGCCAAAGGAGAAGGTAGAATATTTTCTTCACCAGATGAAGTGATAATGGCATATCAGTTAAAACAAATTGATATTAATGCTAAAATAAAGGTAAGGATGAGGAAAGTTAAAGATGGGAAGAATATTAGTGGAATAATTGATACTACTCCAGGAAAGGTAATATTTAATGAATCCATACCACAGGATTTGGGATTCGTAGATAGAAGTATACCTGGAAACGAATTTAAATTAGAAATTGATTTTCTTGTTGCTAAGAAAAATTTAGGTAAAATAATAAATAAATGCTATATGAAACATGGAGCTACCCAGACATCTATAATGCTGGATAAAATAAAAGCAAGAGGATATCATTATTCAACTATAAGCGGTATCACCGTTTCCACTTCAGATATGGTAGTGCCGGAAGCTAAAAAAAGACTTCTGCATGAATCAGATGAGGCTGTAGATAAAATAGAAAAAATGTATAGAAGAGGATTTATATCTGAAGAAGAAAGATATCAAAGGGTTATAGAGAGATGGACTAAGACTACAGAAGATGTGGCAGATGCACTCATGGATAATCTAGATAAGTTTAATCCAATATTTATGATGGCAGACTCAGGAGCAAGAGGATCTAAAAGTCAGATTAAACAACTTGCAGGTATGAGGGGACTTATGGCAAATCCTTCAGGAAAAATAATAGAACTTCCGATAAGAGCCTCCTTTAGAGAGGGATTGGACGTACTTGAATATTTTATATCAACTCATGGAGCAAGGAAGGGAAATGCAGATACTGCTTTAAAAACTGCAGATTCTGGATATCTAACAAGACGACTTGTAGATGTAAGCCAGGATGTTATAGTAAGAGAAGAGGACTGTGGAACTCATGAGGGATATGATATATCGGAAATAAAAGAAGGAAATGAAGTTATAGAGAGTTTATCCGAAAGACTTACAGGAAGATATTCTGCAGAAGATATTAAGGATCCTAAAACAGGAAAAATATTGCTGCCAGGAGATACTTACATGGATTCCACAATAGCACATAAAATAGAGGATTCAGGGATAAAGAAAGTAAAAATCAGATCTGTATTTACCTGCAGATCACGCCATGGGGTATGTTCAAAATGTTATGGAATGAATATGGCTACCGCCAAGAAAATTGATATAGGAGAGTCAGTAGGTATAATAGCAGCACAGAGCATAGGGGAGCCTGGTACACAGTTAACAATGAGAACTTTCCATACTGGTGGAGTTGCAGGATCTGATATAACTCAAGGTCTTCCAAGGGTTGAAGAATTATTTGAAGCAAGAAAACCAAAAGGGTTGGCTATAGTAAGTGAAGTTTCAGGAACTGTAAAAATGGAAGAAACTAAGAAAAAGAGAAGCGTTTCTGTAATTACAGAAACTGGGGAAGAAGTAGTTTATGATATACCATTTGGATCAAGGCTTAAAGTATCAAATGGAGATACAATAAGTGCTGGAGATGAAATAACAGAAGGATCAGTAAATCCTCATGATATATTGAGAATAAAGGGAGTTCAGGGTGTTAAAAATTATCTTCTATCTGAAGTCCAAAAAGTTTATAGACTCCAGGGTGTTGATATAAATGATAAACATCTTGAAGTGGTAATAAGGCAGATGACAAGAAAGATCAAAATAGAGGATTCAGGAGATACAGAATTACTTCCTGGAACTATGATTGATGTATTTGATTTTGAAGATGAAAATTTAAGAGTTGAAGAAAATGGGGGGAAACCCGCTCAAGGTAGAGTAGCACTTTTGGGTATAACCAAAGCAGCTTTAGCAACAGAATCTTTTCTTTCAGCAGCTTCATTTCAAGAAACTACAAGAGTTCTTACAGATGCAGCTATAAAAGGAAAAACAGATCCTCTTTTAGGATTAAAGGAAAATGTACTTATAGGTAAACTTATACCGGCAGGAACTGGAATGACCAGGTATAGATCTATAAAAATCAATACGGAAAATGAGACTGAAGAAAAGATGTTAAAAAATGAATAGAAACAAGATTAATTTATTGACATAGTAATATTAAAATGATAAAATACATCTGTATGTTTTTCAAGAGACAAGGGCTTGCATACCTTGTCCTTGAAATGTTGTAGGAGGGAATGGAAATAATGATTTACAGACTTACAGGAAACAAAGTTGTTGGTGTAAAGCAAACAGTCAAAGCTATAAAGAATAACAAAGCAAAAACTGTATATATAGCTAGGGACGCTGATGATAAGTTAATACAGTCAGTAAAAGTGTTAATTGATGATAATTCCCAGGAATTAATTTATATAGACACCATGAAAGAATTAGGAAAATTATGTGGCATAGATGTAGGTGCTGCTACAGCAGCTGTATTAAAAGATTAACTTATGCATTTAAAAAGCTTTCAAGAATAAATTAATATAAATTTTAACTTGTTATTTAGAAGGAGGTGTAAACATGCCAACAATAAGCCAATTAGTAAGAAAAGGCAGAAAGACAATAAGCACAAAATCAACAGCCCCAGCATTAAAAGAATGTCCTCAAAAAAGAGGGGTTTGTACAGTAGTAAAAACTACTACCCCTAAGAAGCCAAATTCTGCACTTAGAAAAGTTGCAAGAGTTAGGTTGGTAAATGGTTATGAGGTAAGTGCATATATACCAGGCATAGGACATAACTTACAAGAACATAGCGTTGTCCTTATAAGGGGAGGAAGAGTTAAAGATCTTCCAGGTGTTAGGTATCATATAGTAAGAGGAGCACTGGATTCAGCAGGAGTTACTGACAGATTACAGTCAAGATCAAAATATGGTGCTAAAAAACCAAAACAAAAATAATTTTATTAAATTAAGTTGATGAAGTTAGTGCGATGTCTTCAGCGTTTATATATATATTTTGTGAAATTTTGCAGGAGTACAAAGCACTTTGCGGCTATTTATAGTCGAGTACCGATGAACTTAAATTTTGATTGTTAAGGAGGGAAGAAAAGTGGCAAGAAAAGGACATATAGGAAAAAGGGATGTATTACCGGATCCAGTATATAACAGTAAGGTTATTACAAAGCTGATAAATAATATAATGGAAGATGGTAAAAAAGGAGTAGCTCAAAAGATATGTTATGGAGCATTTGACATAATTGGTAACAAGACAAATAAGGAACCAATGGAAATCTTTGAGGCAGCCATGAATAACATAATGCCTCTTTTAGAGGTAAAGGCAAGAAGAATTGGTGGTGCAACATATCAAGTCCCAATAGAAGTTAGACCAGAGAGAAGACAGACTTTAGGGATAAGGTGGCTTCTTATAGCATCAAGAAAACGAGGAGAAAAATATATGAGAGAAAGACTTGCTTCAGAACTAATGGATGCAGCAAATAATACAGGTGCAGCTGTTAAGAAGAGGGAAGATACTCATAAAATGGCTGAGGCTAATAAAGCTTTTGCACATTATAGATATTAATATTAAAAACTGTTTTGGTATTCTTACTAAAGCAGTTTTATCGAATTTTAAATTTACACTTGCGAGGAGGAAAATTAAGTGGGAAGAGAATATCCGCTAGAGAAGTTCCGTAACATAGGAATAATGGCACACATAGATGCTGGGAAAACTACCACTACGGAACGTATACTTTTCTATACAGGAAGGACTCATAAAATAGGAGAAGTACATGATGGTGAGGCAACTATGGACTGGATGACACAGGAGCAAGAGAGAGGAATAACTATAACCTCAGCAGCTACCTTCTGTAAATGGAAAGGATATGCAATAAATATAATAGATACACCAGGGCACGTGGATTTTACTGTGGAAGTAGAAAGATCACTTAGAGTTCTTGATGGTGCGGTTACTGTCTTGGACGCTAAAAGCGGAGTTGAACCACAAACAGAAACTGTCTGGAGACAGGCAGATAATTATGGAGTACCAAGATTAGTTTATGTAAATAAGATGGATTCAGTTGGAGCAGATTTTTATATGTGCATAAATACTTTAAGAGAAAGGCTTCATTGTAATGCAGTACCTGTTCAAATTCCAATAGGTGCGGAAGATAAGTTTAAAGGTATAGTAGATCTTATAAAAAATGAAGCTATAATATATGAAGATGATTTGGGTACGGTAATGGATGAAGTTGCAATACCTGATGATTTAAAGGATAAAGCACAAGAATATAGAACTGCATTAATTGAGGCAGTGGCTGAACTGGATGAAGATCTAATGGTTAAGTATTTAGATGGAGAAGAGTTGACAGAAGAGGAACTGGTATCTGGAATTAGAAAAGGTGTTATTGCAAATGAACTAGTACCAGTTTTATGCGGTTCATCTTATAAAAATAAAGGTGTGCAGCCAATGATAGATGCTGTAGTTGATTTTATGCCATCACCGCTTGATATACCGCCGGTAAAAGGAACTGATACTGAAACTGGTGAAGAAATTGAAAGAAAAGCTGATGATAATGAACCATTATCTGCACTGGCATTTAAGATTGCTACAGATCCATTTGTAGGAAGACTGGCATTTACAAGAGTTTATTCAGGAGTTATGAAAAGTGGTACTTATGTATACAATTCAACAAAAGGTAAAAAAGAGAGGATTGCAAGACTTGTAAAGATGCACTCCAACCACAGACAGGAAGTTGATGAACTCCGTGCAGGAGATTTAGGAGCTATAGTGGGTTTAAAAGATACTACCACAGGTAATACTCTTTGTGATGAAGAAAATCCAATTGTACTGGAAAGTATGGAATTCCCGGATCCAGTTATAGATGTTGCGATAGAGCCTAAGACAAAAGCTGGTCAGGAAAAGATGGGTATAGCTCTTGCGAAACTTGCGGAAGAGGATCCAACATTTAAGACTTATACAGATCAAGAAACAGGACAGACAATTATAGCCGGAATGGGAGAACTTCATTTGGAGATAATTGTAGATAGACTGCAGAGAGAATTTAAGGTGGATTGTAATGTAGGTAAACCACAAGTAGCTTATAAAGAAACTATTAGAAAAACAGTTAAAGCAGAAGGTAAATTTATTAGACAGTCTGGTGGACATGGTCAATATGGTCATTGCTGGATAGAAATGTCACCTTCGCAAGAAGGTTATGTCTTTGAAAATGCTATTGTGGGAGGAACTATTCCAAGAGAATATATTTCTCCAATTGACAATGGAATACAGGAAGCTGCAGAAAGTGGTGTAATTGCAGGATATCCTGTTATAAACTTTAAGGTTAAATTATATGATGGATCTTATCATGATGTGGATTCTTCGGAAATGGCATTTAAGATTGCTGCATCCATGGCATTTAAAAATGCTATGAATAAAGCAGACCCAGTTTTACTTGAGCCAATGATGAGAGTTGAAGTTACAGTACCAGAGGAATATATGGGAGATGTAATGGGAGATATAAATTCTAGAAGAGGAAGAATTGATGGAATGACTCCTAGATCAGGAGCTGAAATTATAAAATCTTTTGTTCCACTTTCTGAGATGTTTGGATATGCTACTGTACTTAGATCTAGAACACAAGGTAGAGGAGTTTATACCATGACATTTGATCATTACGAAGAAGTACCAAAAAGTATTCAAGAGAAAGTTACAGGAGAAAGAAATAGCTAATTTTAATTAATATATTAGTTTGTTTGAGGAGGAAGAAGCAATGTCAAAAGAGAAGTTTGAAAGAACAAAAC
>NZ_JBGEWD010000030.1:0-18683 GCF_041205085.1 Clostridium moutaii | reverse complement strand
TAAAATTGGATGGCCTTTTGACCTAAAAAGTTATTGACATATACATTAATAAAGCAAGCTATAGAGAATTCAGTATTTTCAAAGGAATTCATAAAAAATTTGAATGAATTATTGAATCAGAAACAATCTAAAAATCAGGACAAAGGGGAATTGAAAGATGTCAAATGAAATTGATGAGAATATATCTAATATAGATAAGGTTGAAAATGTTCCCCGCAAAAGAATAGGTATAGTTTCAATAGAAATGGTAAGGGAGAAGAATATATTATTTGATATAAGAATTATAAAATCACCCAGTGATGCAGAAAAACTGGGCAGAATGTTTCTTGAAAATGCAGACAGAGAGAAGTTTATAATATGCTGTCTGGACACTAAAAACAAGCCTACGTTGATTAATATTGTATCTGTAGGCAGCATCAACAAATCAATTGTTCATTCAAGAGAAGTATTCAAAGCTGCAATTTTGAGCAATACAGCTTCAATAGTATTGTTTCATAATCATCCGTCAGGGGACGTAGAACCGTCTAATGAAGATGTTAATATGACAAATAGATTAAAGAAATGTGGAGATATTATAGGTATCAATGTTATGGATCACATAATCATAGGAGACAAGCAGTATTGCAGTTTTAAGGAAAAGGGGTTATTGTAAATGTTTGATAATAAAAGATATATAACTATAGGAATACGTGAAAATGTAGATGAAGAAATACAGATGGAAATATGGAATATTATTGATAAGTTAAAGTTAGTAGACAATTTCCATATGGATTATTTGCAAGTATTTGAGTTAAAGAAAATAGAGAATACTAGAGAGTTTAATAATTCTTATAATCAGGAGATAGTACATTTTCAGGAACAGCCGGAATATAAGCAGCAGATATTTTTGAAAGTAAGTAATCCAGTAAATGCTAAGATATATGTCATAGATGATTCAGAGCATACAGTAATGATGGAAGCTTCTGAATATTAAAATTCAATAATCAAGTCTAATTTTTTATATCTAAAAACCTCAGTGATAGAAGTAAATAAAGAAAGTGCTGGTAGTGACGATAGTGCCGATATCTTTGGAATATAAAGGGGGCAATGTATGTTGGCCACGCTTTCTTCTACTTTCCGTGAAATATGTACAAAAACTATTCAAGAGTATTAATAATAGTAAGATATTGTACAAAATGATACAATCTACTTATGAGTTAATTCACAAAGATAAAATAATTTATAATTATTTAATTTATTCATTAGATGGGGAGGCAGTAGACTTGCGATATAATTGGTACGAGGAAGATTTTACATCATTTTTATTAAAATATAATTTACCAGCTTATAATAAAAATTTTGAAATTAAAAGGTATTATAAAAAAATGATGGATAATTTTCTTTCAGATTTTGATAATATGATTAATAGAAAAGAAAATCGTTTTCATTCACAAGAATTTTATAAAAAACTAAGTGAAACTAAAAAAGACATAAGGATAAATTTTAAAAAAATTCTAAAAGTTTTTTCGCTGTATGATAATTTAAATTTTAAGGAAGCACAAATTGTTTTTGATGATTTATTAGAGAATATGAAAGATGATTTGCTGATTACAGGGATAAATGGAATTCAACACTGTAATACAGGACTATTCAGAATTCGTAAGGTGAAAACTGGTAAGAATTTGAAAAGACCAAGTGAACTATTTCATATACCTTATATGAAAAGAAATTTAGTAACCAATGAAAGATATAGTTTAGCTGGACATCCTTGTTTATATTTAGCTACGTATTTAGGTATTGCTTGGCAAGAATGTGGGTTGCCAAAAAAATTTTATTATTCAGAATTTCAATATGTTAGCGATCCTAACCCTAATAATGATTGGAAATTTATAACTTTTATTTCACCAAGAAAATTTGCCAACGATGCTTTAGTTGCAATGAGTAAAGATAATGAAGATAGCTTATTAAAATCTGTATGTAAATACATAAAAACATATTCTTTAATATTAGCTTGTTCAATTGTAAATCTTAGTGGAAAGTCGGTTTTTAAACCTGAATACATAATTTCACAAATGCTGTTGCAATGGGTGTGTAGAAACTCAAATATTATAAGAGGAATAACATATTTTTCTTGTATAGATAATGATGATTTGAGACGAATAGATGGGTACAATATTGTAATTCCAGCAATTAAATTTAATCGTAGAGGTTTTTGTAAAGATTTAATAAACAAGTTTAAGGTATCAAAACCAGTATATTGTGATAATTTATTGTTGAAAGATAAGCATATTAGTATTTCTAATTTCAAAAATGATCTTAAATTAAATCTTAATAATTTTCCTTATGAAGCAATGGATTGTATCATTGCAATGTATGACGTATGCAATTGTTTTGACAACTTGGTAACATATACAGAATCATCAGATATGAAACTTATTGTAGAATTAATTAAATCAATTCGAATGAATTGTAGTTATATTAGATTAAAATATCAAAAAGATGTAATAATTCAAAAAACAAAAATGGAAAATCCTTGTGATAATAAAATAAAAAAATTTATTGAGTTTTACGATAGGTTTTGGCATGATGTTGAAGCAATCATATTTGATTATGCTTCGTGGTTAGATAAAATATATCCGCCTGGAATAACAAATTTTTATACGATCTGAATATATAAGATGTTTAATAGTAAACTTTCTATTATTAATATTTAATGCCTCAACTATAAAAATGAATAATCCATTAAAATGGAGACTGTTAAAAAAGTCTGTAAAATATAGATTTCTTTGATAAAAAATAATCAAAAATGGAAACCATCCTAATAACAAAAATATCGGCACTATCGTCACTGTAAGAAATAGGATACAGTGGTGATAGTGTTTATTCTTTTCAAGTCTAAATATTTGTATTATCTCTAATTACCTTTTTGGCTTTTAGATAGTAAAGCAGTTCTTTTTTATCTTCTATGTTCCAATCCTTGAAATCTTGAAGTAGATTAATCACATGCATGAAATCAGCATCATTGGCGGCATTGGAGAATATGTTATTCTCTGAATCCTCTATGAAAAAAGAAACTGGAGTCTCAAGGGCTGCAGCAATAAGTTTCAAGTTTTCAAATGAGGGGTTGCTTCTTCCATTTTCAATATCACTCAAAAATGATATTGATATCTTTCCGTCAATTCTATTTGACAGTTCTTTTAATGAAAGGCCATTGGCTTTTCTAATATTTTTTAGTTTACTTCCTATCATACTCATAATATAACTCCTTCTATTCCGTAAATAACGTAATAACTAAAGTATAAACAAAATCAGAAAAAATGTAAAATAATATGTTAAAATTACAAAATATTATATAATATACGTAAATATTACTTGTGTTAATACGTAATAATCGTATAATAATATTATGGGGGTGGGGATTTTGGATAATATAGGTCAGAAAATCAAGAAGATAAGACTCAAAAAAGGTATGAAACAATATGAACTGGCAAAGAGAGCAGGAATATCTAATACGTATCTTTCAGATCTTGAGGTTGGAAGGACTACACCTTCTATAAAAACACTGGACAAGCTGTCTAAAGCACTGGAAGTGGATATTAAGCTATTTCTATAATATAAATAATTAAAGTTTGGAGGGAGAAAAGTGGTAATAGCTCATAATATAAATTCAATTATTGCCGGTAACAAACTAAAGAATGCCACCAATAATACAGCAAAAGCTATGGAAAAGTTATCTTCTGGACTTCGTATAAATGGTGCATCCGATGATGCGGCAGGTCTTTCTATAAGTGAAAAGATGAGGGGACAAATAAGAGGACTTCAAATGGCTTCAAGAAATATTCAAGATGGCATATCTCTGGTCCAGACGGCAGAGGGAGGATTAAGTTCAATTCTAAGTCCACCTCTTCAAAGAATGAGAAAACTAGCAGTACAAGCATCTAATGGTACTTTGACAGATGAAGACAGAGAGGTTTTGCAGCAGGAATTTGACCAGATGAAAAATTCCATTGACAGTATAGCAAACAATACAGAGTTTAATGGAATTAAGCTGTTGAATTTGGAACCAGTAAAGTCAACTACAGGAGATAATAATGTAAATAAGTCTGTTTTAAAAAATATTGATTGGAATTATGTAAATGATAATATCAATTTCACTGCTAATGACGTTTGTTTTAACAAGAATGATGGTAAATACATGTCTACTGATGGGCATAAGATTGTATATTCTAATGATGGCATGAACTGGGAGCAAGTGGACAGTAATCAGTCCTTGTCGGGAATTGGTTATGGCAAAAATATTTATGTAGCTACAGGTTCTATAAGTACTGCTGTTGGAATAGATGATGGAGGTATTGTCTATTCAAATGATGGTGTCAATTGGAGTAATGATGTCAATACAAATCCTTATATTAATTTAAATGCATTTGGAATGGAGCAAAATTCAATTGCCTATGATGGTGATAAATTTGTTGCTGTAGGAAAATATCAAATTGGAGATTATAAAGTGCTTACTTCAAACGATGGAGTCAACTGGGATGTCCATGATGATCCAGACAATATAGGTTTCATTTGTTACGGGAAAGGAAAATATGTAGGGACAGGCTATAACGGGATATTTACATCTGATGATGGAATAAACTGGACTAACCAAGGTAGCCTGCAACTGTATACCATATCATATGGTTATTCAAAAGATTCAGTTGTTTATGAAGGAGATAAATACTTTATATTTGGTGAATACAATAGTTCGGTACTTGTGTCAGATGATGGAGTCAATTGGAATCAGGTACGAGTAGCTAATGATACAAGTACTAATTACAAATTTTCAAGTATAACCTATGATGGAAATCAGTATTTTGCAGTTGGAACGAATGGGGTTGGAGGAAAAACTGTAATATACAACTCCAATGATGGTATAAACTGGTCTTTTCAAAAAGAACTGCATAATTCAGGAAGTACAGGTGATCCAAAAATAATATGGGATGGAAAACAGCTTGTTGTTTGAGATATAGATGGATTTTCATTTGGTGTTCCAGAATATGAAGAGAGTATACCTGATGAAACTAATAATACTGAAAGTAATGAGCCAGATATAACACTACAGGTAGGAGCAAATTCAGGACAAACTATGCAAATAGGTCTTTGTGATGTAAGAACTTCAAATATTGGAGTCTCTAATTTGGATATAAGGACAAGAAGTAGTGCAGAAAATGTTATATCAAAGATTGATGATGCAATACAAACAGTATCTTCACATCGCTCAAGAATGGGAGCATATGAAGTTTCACTGGAACATACCCTAAACAACGTTGAAAACTATGATTATAATATAACATCTTCTGAATCAAGAATTAGAGATACAGATATGGCAAAAGAGATGATGGGTCTTGTAAAGGATAATACTCTGTCACAAGCAGCAGAAGCAATGCTCATCCAAGCAAATGAACAGCCACAGAGTATTGTTAAATTATTTAACAATTAAAAATAAACAAAGGAGAATATAATTATGGAAATATTAATTTTGATAATAGGATTTATTTTAGGAATAGTAATATTCGGGATATTGAATAATATGTTTAACATATATTATTTTGGATTCAAGGGAATGGCTTCTACTTTCATGGGATGCTGGTTTGCAGGAAATATTATAGCATTTTTGTTTGGAAAAGTAGCAAAGTGGCTGATATTGATTTGTATAATAATATGGATAATATCAAAGGCATCCGGTAGTAGCAAAACTACTTCTAAGTAGGTGATATAGAAATGAAATACATAAGTTTAATATTATTTGCATGTGGATTTTTAATGACATTATTGACTTTAATATTGATGCTCATTAAAACTGTTAAAGGTAGAAAGACGGGAATTCTGACTGTAATAATAGTTATTATAGGGATTATAATGGCAGTTTCAGGAATAGAATTTGATAAAATACAAAATACTGTACTGAGTAAGATATCCAATAAGATACCTGTAACAAGTAAGATTAAGAAAGATATGCCTTTTAATGCCAAAGGTTCAGTAGTTCCAAAAGTTACGAATATAAATCCCAATAATCCTGATAATAGGACAATAGTCGATGCTGATGGCAGTAAAACCATAGTTGGAGATGGGTATGATGTAAGATTTTCACCTAATAATATAAGACACTATATTAATACAGATGGTGTTTCAGTAGATGTGCCAGATAAAAACAAGTATTCGGATGGAATACACTATACTGAATATACATTCTTAAAAGATGACAGTGGAATCAATAGCTCCATATATGTTAGTAGTGAAAATATGATTACTAAAGATTATGCTGGTTCTGGAAATTATACAGAAGATAAGCAAAGTGTAAAATTCGAGGATCATTCCGGAGACAGGTCATATGCAGCTATGAGCTATCTTGACTTTATCCGTAGATTTGTGCCTATCAAGACACCTCAAGATACAATATCTGGAGATTTCCTTGTAGGAAACTGGGTAGGCTCAAAGCAGGAAATATTAAATAGTAAAGCAACAATAGATATAAATATAGAAGATGATAAAACACTTGAATTAAAATGCACATATATTTCTGGAATTGATTCAACCTATGCATACAAGATAGAGGAACTTGGGAAGAATGCCTATAAGTTGTACCTGTATAATATGACTGTAAGGGCAGATAGCAACAATGGTGGAGGTGCAGTAATTTCAGACAGCCCCATAAATACAACCTTCATACTATATATGAAGAGTGAGAATAGTTTTGATGCAGTGTTTAGTGATGACAAAGACAAGAGAATATTTGTGACTATGACTAGAAGTTAAAAGAAATTATTAAAAAGTAGTAACTAAAATGTAGTTGCTATTTTTTTTGTGCTTAAATTGATTAATGTACAAGTATATATTAATATTTACCTTGATAATATTGTTTAGGTTGGTGATTAAATGACTAAAAAATATAGTGATGAAAAAAATAGAAAAATTGAAGATTTAAATAAACATTTAGAAAAAATAAATAATAAAGATTCAAAGATAGCAATAAAAATACAAGCATTGATAGATTATTATGGTGGAAGTAAAAATGCTTATAACAGTTATAAAAATGATATATCTTCTAGAACTATAGAGAGAATAGTAAATCAATACGAAAAAAATGATTTTTTTTGTTATAAGAATAAATTAAGGTTAAGTGAATATGAAAGAGAAATAGTATTGCAAAATATAGAGATAAATCCTTTGAAAATAGGACTAAATTGCTCAATATGGAATGAGGATTTGTTGAAGTATTATATAAAAAATAAATTTAAGGTAAATGTTGATAAAGCATTTTGCAGAAGAATCCTACATAAAAGTAATACTACATATAAATCCAAAAATTACAATATTAAAAAAAATAAAAAATTAATTAATGAAGTTAAGAATATGATTGAGATGTATGAGAGTAAGAAAGGATATAAAATTTGGTATTTTGATATATGTTATTTAGGCAAGATATTTTTTGGAAAAGTATCATGGCCATTTGAATATATAAATGGTAAAAAATATGAAGAATATTATGGATACTTATTTTATACAGAAAATCCTACATATGATTATATGCTAGATATTAAAAACATCAGGAAATTTGATAGTAAAGTGTTTGAAGAAATACAAAAAATTATGGAAAATGATTTTAAATTTAATACTTATATAATAATTTTGAATAGTGATAATAATTTCAAACCTAGCATAAAAGAAATTAACAATTATGATATTAAATTAATATTTCTGCCAAAAGGATCATTAGATAACAATGAAGTTAGTAAGATATATAATAAAGTAAAAAAGGATAATTCTTATAATGAGATATTAGAAAAATGGAATGATAAAGATAAAATGATAGATGAATTTGAAAAAATGATAAAAAAATATACGACATAAAATGAAATAAGTTAAAAAAATGCGAAATAGATTAAAAATAATGATTATATGCTATATAAAATAATTATATCTAATATGTAAAAGAATGCTCTTGATTAAACTAATTAAGAGGAAAAATTAGAAAAAATTACCTCCTAAATAATAGTAAGTTTTGCATTTCCATTAAAAATTAAAATATTTTAAAATATACTCATAGTAAAGCTTAACTAAAAAAAATAAGATAATAAAAGTTGCAGCTTCTGTTATATAAGGAGATAAAAAATGGGCCAAAATTATTGTCAAATTAATAAAAATAAGCTAGAAGTATTGGAAACATCTGCCTACGATGAAGTTAGAAAAAACCACTATGGTTTGAAAAATTCTGTATACAAGTTTTTAGGAATAATAAAAGTGAAAAATTTTTCTAAAAAAAGATTTGATGAAATTTTAAAAAGTATTATAAAAGAAGTGTATAAAATTCCAATGATTCCATTAGAAATTTTTATTTTTAGTAATTCTATAGAAGTAAAATGGATTGCCAATAATTTTCAAATTATTGATTGCGGGGAAAAATATTTAAAGTTATCATTGCAATTTGTAAAAAATTTGGAC
The DNA here is from genome assembly GCF_041205085.1 of Clostridium moutaii. NCBI lineage: Bacteria > Bacillati > Bacillota > Clostridia > Eubacteriales > Clostridiaceae > Clostridium > Clostridium moutaii. Next base: position 10,220 of record NZ_JBGEWD010000030.1, on the reverse strand, counting down.
TATGTCAATATAAAAGATTTAGAGGTGAACACTGGAAGCTTCTTAGATGATCCTAAAAAGTTAGACAAAAAGATGAAGGATAAATTCAATTATAATCCCAAATTTAATAAATTGTGTTTGAAAATGAAGAAAATAAAAAAATTGATATAATAGATTTTCAAAATTAATTTAAAAACAAGTAACCGTGAGGTTTTAAGTTGATATTTATACTTGAGATCTCATGAAAATAATTAAACAATGAGGTGGATAATAATGAGAGAACTTCCAGAAGCTCTTAAAAATTTTCGTAGTGAATTGGCAATAAATAAAATAAATCTGTTTGATATTATGGATGAAGATATTAAAGTTCCTGAGTATCCAGAAGGTGAAGTGAAATTAAAAATTATAGAATTTAATTCCACAAAAATGTACGGGGAGTATGAAGGTGTTATAAGAATTGAATTTATATTTGAAGACGAGGAAAAAAATAAATTTAGACAATTATTTTTATTAAAAAATGGTAAAAATGATAATCTTGCAAAATTTGTATGCGATGCTCTTGGGTATCAACCTGAAGGTGAATTTGAATTGAAAAGCTTAGAGGGTAAGGAAATAATAGCAGTTTTGCATCATTATTATACTCAACGGGGTATAGGATATTGTAATATAGCTTTTTGTGATCCTGTGAATCGTGAGTAAGATATAAGTTTTGAGGTGAAGTTTATGGATAAAAAGAATAAAATATTATCTGAAAATAAATTAAAAAATGAAAATCATGATAATAGTATAGTAAAATTAGTAAATGTAAACAAAAATATTGATACCGATGAATATTCCGCTATTCTTGAATTCGATTTTAAAGGTTATAAAAATAATTTAGAAGTTATAAGAAGTTCATATTTAACGAAAAAAGAGATAATAAAAATGCAGGATTATGGAATGGATGTTACAGAAGCAAATGCTTCAGAAATTATAAGAAACTTACAATTACAGGAAAAGGAGGCACCAATAACTTTGGTGCACTCCGCTCTTGGATTTGGAATCTTTGATAATAAAATTATATTTAAACACTTTTCGGGAATCAACATTTCTTCACATTATAATGAAGATTTAGATATAGAACCTAAAGGAAAATATGATGTGTGGTATAAAATGGTTTCAGATTATGTTGTTGGCAATGTATATTTAGAAACTATATTGACTATAGGGTTTTCATCTGCAATTGTTGGGTTAATGGGATTTACGTCAAGCTTTGATTCCATACTTGTACATCTTTGTGGAGATAGCACTGCTGGGAAGACTACAGCAGCGATGCTTGCTATTTCTATATGGGGTAATCCTAGTACAAAAATTAATAATGGACTTTCAAACACATGGAATTCAACGGAGAATGCAATGTTTAATAATGTTATTGGAAATCATGGATTGGCTGTATTGTTTGATGAGGTATCCATGATAGATGTAAATGACTTTACAAAATTTATTTATAAAATTGTAGGGAACAGAGATAAGAAAAGACTAGATAAGGATTTAAATATTGATGATACTGGCACATGGGCTAGTACGTTTATATCGACAGGGGAATTTTCTCTTTTAGAAAAATCCAAAAAAAATACAGGAGCAAAGCTTCGTATTATAAATTTTGACAATGTTTCATGGACAATGAATGCTGAAAGCGCCGAAATTATACAAAAAACCATACTAAAAAACTATGGACATGCAGGTATTAAATTTGTTGAAAGTCTTATTGATAAGGTTGATATATCAAAGCTAAACGAAGAATTAAAAAAAGTAAGAAATAAAATAATCATGGAAATGGAAAATAAAAAAATTATTGATAAATATTCAAATAGAAGATCATGGAAGTATGCAGTATTGGTGTATACAGCATCGAAAGTAAATGAATTTTTAAATATTTCTATTGATGTTGAAAAAGTTTGTGATTTTTTATTAGAAAATGAAAGTCAATCAATTGAAGGTAGAGAAATGGATAAAGTTGCTTTTGATTATTTTTTGGAGCAGGTAAATATAAATTATAAAAAGTTTTTAAAATCAGATTTGTTATATGATGATTCAAAAAATACTTCTTATGAAATTATGGGGAAAATTAACATATTGGACAATGAAAAATATAATGAAATTTGCATTCCTGTGAATTTATTTAAAAAAATTATGAAGGATGGTGGCTTTGAAGATCACAAAATAGTATTAAAAAAATGGAAGAAAAGTGGAATATTAGATTGTGAATCAGATAGATATACAAGAAAGAGAAAGTTGTTTAAAAATGGAGGCTATATTTCAGTATATGTTATAAAGATTAATAAAGATGAGTGTACTGGAAATATAGAATAAAATAATAATTCACGTGAATTATTATTTTTCGGGAGTTGAAATTCCATTGATATTATTAAAAAATAAAGTATTCTTCACGTTTTCCCGTTATTTTTTTATATGTTATTTAAATATTAATAATATTGATTATAAAATAATATAAATAGCAATTTAAATTTAGGTGTGAAAACGGGAAATTGAATAAAAACTTATATATAAGCTTATAAATTTCAATTTTATTAGCGGGAAATTATACGGAAAAATCCCGTTAGAATTCGTTAAAAATGAAGGATAACCAAAATATTTAATTTTAATTAAGAGATTATATAATATTAACCAAATTTTTAATCAATGATGTATGAGTAATACTTATAAATTTGAGGTGAAGCTAATGGAAAAAAGAGATGTAGATTATGAAATAATGATAGATATTATATCAGATATAGTAAAAAACTATATTGATAATAAGTCAGGTAATTCTAATAAAAAAGAGAATGTAAAATGGTAATATTTTTTAATATATAAAAAGTACTAATGGAAAGTGTTTGTCCGGCACCTTTTAGTCCCTAAAATATCGGCACTATCGGCACTACCGTTAAGATATATTTCTCGGCGTGCTGATAGTTGCCAGTATTAATTTTACCAAAGATTATAATAAACGGATTTTGAAATATATATTATAACTCTGGAGGATGATGCTAGATGATTAAAGTAGCAGGATATGTAAGGGTATCTACTGCGGAACAGGCAGAAGAAGGATACAGTATAGATGCACAAGAGAATATAATAAGACAAAAATGTAAATTTGAAGGAAAGGAGGTAGTGAAGGTATATGCTGACAAAGGTATTAGTGGTAAGTCAATGAAAAACAGATTCCAGCTTCAACAAATGATAAGGGATGCAGAAGCTGGAAAGTTTGATGAAGTATGGGTATGGAAAACAAACAGACTTGCAAGAAATCAATATGATCTGCTTACTATAATAAAGGAATTTGAAAAGTATGAAGTAGGTTTCAAGAGTTGCTCGGAAGCTTTTGACACTTCTACTGCAGCAGGAAAATTAATGATGAATGTTCTTTCTTCTATAGGAGAATTTGAGAGGGAAACTACAGTTGAAAATGTTAAGATGGGTATGAAGCAGAGGGCAAGAACAGGAAAATGGAATGGTGGAATTGTACTTGGCTATAAGTCTGTGTCTATTTCAGAAAGTGAGACAAGTCTAAAGGTTATACCAGAAGAAGCAATTAGTGTTAAGAAAATATTTGAATTGTATTCTTCAGGAAAGGGGCTGAAAGCTATATGTAATAAACTTAATCATGAAGGATACAAGACTAAAAAAGGGAATATGTTTTCTACAGGTGGAATAAAGGATATACTAATGAATCCTATTTATATAGGCAAGATAAGATATAATGTAAGAGAAAACTGGACTGAAAAGAGAAGAAAGGGTATAAACAAGAATCCAATTATAGTTGATGGAGAGCATGAACCTATAATTTCAACAGAACTTTGGAACAAGGTACATGAATTGTACAAGATAAAGAGTGGAAAGCCAAAGAAGACATTTGAGAATAACTATCTTCTGACAGGACTCATGAAATGTCCTCAATGTGGAGCATCCATGGTGGCAGGAAGAAGTAAGAATAAATTAAAAAGTGGTGGCTATAGGATTACAAGATACTATGTATGTGGAAATTGGAGAAGCAAGGGAAGTGCGGCATGTCATTCAAATGGGATAAGAGCTGACTATGCAGAGCGATATGTACTATCAAGAATTAAAAAAGTACTTCTCAATAAGAGAATACTAAAAGATATTGTAAATAATCTAAATAGAAAAAGGCAAGAAATAATAAAGCCGCTAGAAGATGAAATAAAGCAATTAAATCTCAATCTGGATAATATGACAAAGAAGAAGGATCGGATATTTGACTTGTACACAGATGGAATAATAAATAAGGAAGTATTATCTGAAAGAATAGAGAAAATAACAAGGGATATTGATGAACTTTCAGATAGAAAAGAAAGAGTTCAAAGAGAACATGAAAATAATGATTCAGGTATTATATCATATGAACAAGTAAAAAACATACTTAATGATTTTAATAAACTTCTTGAAATAGCATCTCCAGAAGATCAGAAGACACTGCTTCAAGTAATAATAAAGAAGATAACCATCAGGGACAGAAAAAAGATAGACAGTATAGAGCTGCATTTTGATGAAAAAATACGGAAATACTTTATAAAATCAAGAGAAGGAGAATCTCCAGGTGATGGAGGTTCTCCTTCTTTTAATGTGTTTACAATATGTATATGATAAAAAATCAGCTCCGAGGGGAGGTGATTTTTTTGAAGCTGATAGACTTGTTTAAAGCAGGTATCTTGTTTGGCATTTCAGTGTACATGGAGATAAGGAAAAGATTAAAGAAATAAAAAGGGAAGTGAAAATAATGGAATACTTCATATTAGGATTTGGCATAGGTGTAGGATTATGTATATTAGTGGATTATGTTGGAATTAATTATGTAATAGAGTAGTAAAATGTAGTATAATTATATATAAATAGAAAATTAAGATATTAAATATTAAAAATGATATGAAGGGAGAAGTTTTTATATATGTGTGGTGGCTTTAATAAAGGAATAAATATTGCAATAAAAAAGATAAATGAGATTATTGAAGAAGAAAAATTAAATTTAACACCATTATTTGTGTCGTATGATAAGCTTGAAAATGAAATTAGCAATCCAGAACTTCAAAAAGTATATGATGGGGTAATTGAGTCTATTGATGAAGTAATTGGGAAACTTAAGAGTTTGATACTTCCAACAGCATCTAGAAGCGATAGGAAAAAAGAAGAATACAAAACACAAATAGAAAAATTAGAAAAAATTAAAAATAATTTAAAACAACAAAGAAAATATCATTAAATATGAAACTTAATTATTACGACATTTATATAGTAGAGGTCAATAAAATTTATTTATTATTCATCTCTACTATATAAAATTATAATGGAGGATGAAAATGGGGAAAGTTATAAGCTTAATTAATTTAAAAGGTGGAGTTGGAAAAACTACTACAACTGTTGCTTTGGCTGAATTTTTAACATTTGAAAAAGGAAAAAAAGTTTTAGTAATTGATTTGGATCCACAAACAAATGCAACAGTAATGTTAATAAATCAGAAAGTATGGAAAAAAGCTAACGATAATAAGAGAACAATCCATCAAATGTTTTTGGATAAATTAAATAATACTGATTATTTTGATATACGTAAGTCTATAATAAAAGGTGTATCAAGTATAAATGGGGGAATACCAAATTTAGATTTATTACCATCAAGCATTGATTTACTTGACGCTCAAGATAGAATTCCTATGATCAATCAGATGAATAGTTTTGCACCAAGTCCAATTACAGTTCTTGCAAACTGTTTAACTCAGGAGCTTATAGATGAATATGACTATATCCTTATAGATTGTCCACCAAATTTAGGAGTTATAACTTTAAATGGAATATATTTAAGTGACTATTATCTAATACCAGTTGTTGCTGATATATTATCTACATATGGAATACCTCAAATTAAAGATAGAATAAATAAAGTTTCAGATAATATTAAATTAATTAATAGGACATACAATATTAAACCATTAGGTATAGTAATAACCAAATATAGAATGCAAAGTAGAATGCATAGAGAAACTAGAGATGATTTGATTTCAAGAAGTAAATTACCAGAAACAGATAAAAGCAGTGTTCCAAAAGTTTTTAAAGATTATATAAAAGAAACTACTAGAATATCAGAATCTACAGATATAGATGTTAAAATTAATACTTTGAAGCAAAAATATGGATATAGTCAACAAGTATACGATGCGTATGAAAGTATCACCAATGAATTTATTTTAAGAGCCAAATAAGTAATTATTAGGAGGCATTAATATGGCAACAAAAAAAGAACAAATTTTAAATTTAGTTGCAGAAGGAAAAACATTAGTTGATATACTACAACTAGGATTTAATAAAAAATATGTTAAAGAAGTTATAAGGGAAACTAATAAAAAAAATGGTAAAAATTTAGGAATTGATAAATCTAAAAATGATGTGATAACTCAAATGCAAAACGAAATTAAAGATATTAAAGAACTATTAAAAGAACATAGTAGTGTAAATAAGAAGGAATCTTCAGGTGATGATAAGTTTCTTTTAAAAAAACAACAATTAAATCAAGCTCTAAAAATACTTAATTTTTTAAAAAATAATGAGCAGGTTTTAAATTGTATTCAGTTAGATATAAATATTACTATTACTAATATTCAAAAAAATCAGAAGTCAGTAAATGTGAAGCTTAAAGGTACGAATAATTTTAAAATAAATCCTATAGAAATTTACAGAAATAATGGAGAGGTTACTCTTAGAGAACTTTTGAATAGTTTTAATTTAGAACAGTTAAAATATATAGCAAGACAATATACACCTGATGCTAGAGGTTATGTATATAAATGGAGCGATAGCAACAAAATAATTGATTATATTGTTGAGCGTTCAACGTATTTATCTGAAAAGGGAAGTGTATTTGTAACTGACAGAAATAAGTAATAATAAATATTTTATTTAATAGTATAAACTTAAAAGAGGGGTTTAAGTTTATAGTTGTTTTTAAATACTAGAAAATCTACGTTACACTAGTTACGGAGAACCTTACCACAAATGACGTAGGTCTTTTATGGAATGAGTTGGATATGAGCTGGTNCTAGAAAATCTACGTTACACTAGTTACGGAGAACCTTACCACAAATGACGTAGGTCTTTTATGGAATGAGTTGGATATGAGCTGGTTAAAGAGATTTGCTTGAAGTTAATATTAATAAAAAATTTTATAAAATATATTATTTATAGTAATATTTTATACTTAAAATAGCTTGGAAAATATAATTTTCAGTATAATTTTATAGAAAATATGATTTAAAATAATGATCTGTGATATAATATAAATAAAGAATAGTAGCAAAATAAAAACAGGATGCTAGTAACATCCTGCAGTATACAATCTAGTTGCTTAGGCAACTGGTATCACTATTAAATATTTAAAAATAGTAGTAACCACTTGCGAAGGGGCTACTATTTTTTTGAGATTTTTTCTATAAGTAATACTATTAATGTTAGAAGTGAAATGAGGAACAGTCCTCCTTCAAAAAGTAACATCAAGATGTCATTACTCATTGTATCACCTCCCTTCAAAAAGGGATGAGTGATACCAGTAGCCCACACGCAACATATTTGATTGTACCAATAAATTATAGCATGTCTGATATTATAATTCCATAGTCGGTATTAGCTGTTGCTTCAAAATATTAGGCTCTAAAGTCAAATCTCATTTTTAAAAAATGCTTTGCTTTCTATTCTAAAGCGTAGTAATCTTGTAATGAAGAAGTTGTTTATTCTTTAAAGGGGGCAAAGAAAATAAATTATGGATATTATGATTGAAAAGATGCCAGCATATGGGATTGCTTATATAAGGCATATTGGCCCTTATGGAATTAACAATGTGCAAACAATGAAAGAATTAAAAAAGTGGGCAAAATTTAACTATTTGCTTAATGACAAATCCATAATACTTGGAATTGCTCAGGATAATCCTGAAATTACTAAACCTGAAAGCTGTCGTTATGATACTTGCATTGTTGTTTCAAACGACTATTCAGTAACTGACGGCTATATAAGTAAATGCAATATTGTTGGAGGAAAATATGCTGTTTTTAAAATTAATCATACGGCAGAAGCAGTTCAGAAAGCGTGGATTGATGTTTTCCCAGAATTATCAAGACAAGGATATCAATTTGATGAAGCAAGACCAATTATCGAAAGGTATATAGTCCAAATGGTTAATAATCATCATTGTGAAATTTGTGTACCCATATATTAAAGTAGTAATTGGATAAATTTCTTCTAACAGTAAAAATATCGGCACTATTGGCACTGTAAAATAGGATACAGTGTTGATAATGCTGTTTTTATTCAAGTCTATATATTACCTTAGTAGCTCTAATAACATGTAGAAAATCGCATCGTTAATAGCGACATATGTTTTAAAAGTTGCTGAAATCCCTATTTATTGTCAATGCAGTATTAGAAAAGAATATGGCAGAATTATTAAAACTTTAAGCACTAATTTTATCAATAATAGAAAATGTTAACAGTCTATTTACTTATTTGCAATTAAACTGCCATAAATTAATGCAACTATATATATATCAAAAATTTTTTGGGAGGTAATAGAAAATGCTAAAAAGGAATATAAAATTAGTTACAGCTTTAGCTATTGTAGCATCAATTAGTGCAGGAGGTATTACAACGGTTAACGCAGCATCACTCTCTAACAATACATCAAAATTAACATACACTACTAATAAAAATTTTAAAAAGGGAAATGTTGAAAATTTCTTAAAAACAAAGCTTGATGCTCTTGTAACTGCTGGTACTATTACTCAAGATCAAGAAACTGCTGCATTAAATTTATTTACTTCTGAAACTGCAAATAAGGCAAATAAACAAAATTTCTTAAAGGGTAAACTTGATACTCTTGTAACTGCTGGTACTATTACTGAAAATCAAGAAACTGCTGTATTAAACCTATTTACTTCTAAAACTAATACTGCTGAGACAAAAGAAAAGGGTAATAAAAATTTCTTGAAAACTAAACTTGATACTCTTGTAACTGCTGGTACTATTACTGAAAATCAAGAAACTGCTGTATTAAACCTATTTACTTCTAAAACTAATACTGCTGAGACAAAAGAAAAGGGTAATAAAAATTTCTTGAAAACTAAACTTGATACTCTTGTAAGTGCAGGCACTATTACTCAGGATCAGGAAACTGCTATAGAAAATTTGTTTACTTCTAAAACTGCAAATAAAGCAAATAAACAAAATTTCTTAAAGGGTAAACTTGACACTCTTGTAAGTGCTGGTACTATCACTCAGGATCAAGAAACTGCTGTATTAAATCTATTTACTTCTAAAACTAATACTGCTGAGACAAAAGAAAAGGGTAATAAAAATTTCTTGAAAACTAAACTTGATACTCTTGTAAGTGCAGGCACTATTACTCAGGATCAGGAAACTGCTATAGAAAATTTGTTTACTTCTAAAACTGCAAATAAAGCAAATAAACAAAATTTCTTAAAGGGTAAACTTGACACTCTTGTAAGTGCTGGTACTATCACTCAGGATCAAGAAACTGCTGTATTAAATCTATTTACTTCTAAAACTAATACTGCTGAGACAAAAGAAAAGGGTAATAAAAACTTCTTGAAAACTAAACTTGATACTCTTGTAAGTGCAGGCACTATTACTCAAGATCAGGAAACTGCTATAGAAAATTTGTTTACTTCTGAAACTACAAATAAAGCAAATAAACAAAATTTCTTAAAGGATAAACTTGACACTCTTGTAAGTGCTGGCACTATCACTCAGGATCAAGAAACTGCTATGATAACTGCTTTAACATCTGTTAAGAATAATACTTCACAAAATTAGAATTAGCAATTCGTATAATGTCAAAGTTATGTGAAATCAAATAAAAAGAGTAAATGATGAATTACCCGTTGTATATTTGCAAAAAAACGACCATTCGTTAGAGTGGTCGTTTTTTGCTATTTGCTCTTTTTGCAGGAAGATTGAACCCATGGATCCCATGGCAAATATTCTTTCCCAAATTCTACGTGTTAAAAATTCAACTGTCTCATGGAGGGCTTTATTCTCCTTCTACAGCTGTGCTATACGGTTTTTAAGCTCTAGAATTTGGTTTTTGATATACATAATAGTAGATATAACAGGCAATTTAAAAATATATTGTAGAAGGTATTTTCTAAGTGGAAGAATTGGCAAAACACAAGATATTTACAATG
>NZ_JBGEWD010000029.1:0-21294 GCF_041205085.1 Clostridium moutaii | reverse complement strand
ACCAAAATAGAATGGATAAATATTTACTGTGCAATTTTCAGAGGATATAAGTTAATCCTTATAAAGATAGTATGTAAAAATAATGATAAAAATTCATAAAATATTGGCACTTAATTGAAGGTGTAGTATAATATGAAATTATAATAACTATGAAGAGAAAAGTAAGTTAACTGTATCATTAAAGAGAATCCTAGATGATGTGAATGGATATGAGAGGTTTTTTGAATTTGCACTTGGAGTTTAGAAGTCGATATTGTAGGCTTCTACGTTATCATACGTTATAATGGCAGAGTATTATCGGCTAATTAGTTGAAGTACTTTATAAGGTATAAATCGTGAGGTTTATATGAAGTTGGGTGGATATCACGAAGGCTTTCGTCCCTTTTTAAGGGGAGAAAGCCTTTTTTTATTGTAAAAAAGGAGTCTTGCTATTATGTCACAAAAAGAATTTGAGAAGAGATTGAAACAAGTATTTGAATACTTTCATCAGACACCAGAATTATCTTATAAAGAATATAGTACCACTAATAAATTGGAGGAGCTTCTTAAAGCGGAGAATATAGATATACTTGATTTACCACTAAAAACAGGTATTGTAGCTGAAATTAAGGGAAAAAAAGATGGACCTATAATTGCAATAAGAACAGATATAGATGCTTTACCTATTACTGAAGAAACAAATTTGTCATATAAATCTAAAAATCTGGGTAAGATGCATGCTTGTGGTCACGACTTTCACATGACAACTATACTTGGAGCTGCATATCTATTAAAAAGGGATGAAAAGAATCTTCAGGGAACTGTTAGAGTTGTATTTCAGCCTGCTGAAGAATCTAGCCATGGTGCGGAGGAAATTATTAAAACTAAGGCTCTGGAAAATGTTCAAGCAATATTTGGCTTACACACTGCTCCAGATTTGGAGGTAGGGACACTTGGAACAAATGTAGGTCCCCTGACGGCTGCTGTTGATAGATTTGAGATTGAGGTTACAGGTGCAGGTACACATGCAGCACACCCTGATTTAGGTATAGATCCTATAGTTGTCATTTCAAATATAGTAACGGCATTACAGACAATTGTGAGTAGAAATATTCATCCTTTTAATCCAGCAATAGTGAGTGTAACTCATATAGAAAGCGGACATACATGGAATGTAATACCTGAGAAGGCTTATATTGAGGGCACGGTGAGAACACTTAATGAAAAAGATAGGAGTTTGATACCAAGGAATATAAAAACACTTGCACAAAACATTGCTAAGTCTTATGGTGCTAGGGCTGATTTTAGATGGCATGAAGGACCTCCAGCAACCAATAACGACAAAGTGTGGACAGAAGTGGCAATTAGGGTTGCCAAGGATACTGGCTATAAAGTGAAAATTATACCTCCTAAACTTGGAGGAGAAGATTTTGCCTATTATCAGAAAAAATTGCCAGGTGCTTTTGTAGATATAGGGGTAGGGATAGGCGAGTCTCTTCATAGTCCCAAATTTAGGGCAGATGAGTCGGCTCTCCTAAAAAGCTCAGAATATTTTAGAAACCTTGCAGAGCAGGCACTGATTATAATAAAGGAAGGTTAAGTATTTTATCCGATGGTTACCATTGATAGCACCTTCAACTTTTTTGAAGTGGGGAATAAGCAATGCTGCACCCTTGGATAAGTTTGGACCTAAGTAAGAATCATTTGATAAGATTTTGTAGGGAGGATTCCTTAAATGATTGATTTAAAAGATGTATACAAAACATTTGATCAAAATGGGACAAAAATCGAGGCCCTGAAAGGGATAAATATAAATGTGGATAAAGGAGATATATATGGAGTTATAGGATTTAGTGGAGCAGGAAAAAGTACACTTTTAAGAATGGTTAATTTTCTTGAAAGGCCTACTTCTGGGACTGTAATAGTTAATGGAAAGGATATTGGAAAACTCAATAAAAAGCAGCTTATAAATATTAGAAAACAAATAGGCATGATATTTCAACACTTCAATCTTTTGAATTCTAAGACTGTATTTGATAATGTGGCTATTCCATTAGTTCTTGATCACACACCTAAAAATAAGATATCAAAAAGGGTGGAAGAGCTTCTTAACTTTGTAGGACTGGAAAAAAAATCAAAGAGTTATCCTGATGAACTGTCAGGTGGACAAAAGCAAAGAGTGGGTATTGCAAGAGCGCTTGCAACAAATCCTCATATACTCTTATGTGATGAAGCTACATCGGCTTTGGATCCGCAAACCACTGAATCAATACTTGAACTTTTAAAAAAGGTAAATCAAGAATATAATATTACAATTTTATTGATAACTCATCAGATGAATGTAATACAAAAAATTTGCAATAAAGTGGCTGTAATGGAAAAAGGTAAGATAATTGAAAAGGGAAGGGTAATAGACGTATTCGGAAATCCAAAGGAAAAAGTTACAAAAGATTTTGTTTATAGTGTAACTAATGATGATGTTCCCATAAGCATATTAAAGCTTCTTAAGGATAATAAGCAAGATGTGAAAAACAGAAGATTTTTAAGACTAAAATTTATAGGGAATTCTACGTTGATACCAATGATATCCATAATAACAAAAAAATTTAATGTTGAAATAAATGTTCTAAATGCAAGTGTAACAGAGCTTCAGGATACACCTATGATAAATATGATAATAGAATTTCAAGGTGATTGTGATTTAGTTAAAAAAATCAGTGAATATATTAAAAATCAGGATATTTTTGTAGAGGAGGTGGTATAAATGCAGACCATAGATATGTCTCAAATTTACACCGCAATATTGCAGACCTTATATATGATTTTCATACCTCTGTTGATAGGCTCTATCTTAGGAACTGTTTTAGGAATATTAATGGTGACAACAAGGCCTGGAGGAATATTAGAGAATAAATATCTCTACAATATTTTGAATCCTATTGTAAATATATTTCGTTCTTTGCCTTTTATAATTTTGATGGTTGCAATAGTACCTTTTACTAAACTTATAGTTGGATCATCTATAGGTACAAGTGCTGCATTGGTACCTCTTACCGTCTTTATTATTCCGTATATTTCTAGGCTTGTAGAAAACTCACTTCTAGAAGTAGATAGTGGGACTATAGAAGCTGCAGAAGCAATGGGAGCAACATCTTTTCAGATAATATGGTACTTTTTACTTCCGGAGGCTATGGGATCACTTGTTCTGTCACTTACTACTGCAACAATAGGGCTTGTAGGAGCTACTGCAATGGCAGGAACTATAGGCGGGGGAGGAATAGGAGATGTAGCAATATCCTATGGATATGAGAGATTTGATACTGAAGTAATGATTATTACAGTAATCCTGCTTATAGTATTTGTTCAACTTATACAAACAATAGGTAATACGCTTTCCAGAAAAGTTAGAAGACATTAAAAAATTTTAAGGGGGAAAATATAATGATAAAAAAAATACTAAAACCTACTATAGCATTACTGCTTGTATTTATATCAGCAGTAGTTTTGGGAGGATGTGGATCAAAGAACAGTGCGGATTCCAGCACAAAGAAGGAGATAAAATTGGGAGTTTCTCCAGGACCTTACAATGATCTTTTTAATGCAGGTGTAAAACCAATTCTTGAAAAAGAAGGTTATAAAGTCACATTAGTGAATTTCTCAGATCTTCTTCAATCAGAAGTCGCATTGACAGAAGGAAGTTTGGATTTTAATGTTGCGCAGCATAATGCTTATGTTAAGGCATATAATAAGGAAAAGAAGGCAGACCTTGTGTCTATAGTAAAAATCCCCACAGTAAGGGCAGGAATTTTCTCTAATAAACACGCATCAATAAATGAGGTTAAGCAGGGAGACACAGTATTTATTCCTAAGGATCCATCAAATGCGGCAAGAGCTTATTCACTACTTGAAAAGGCAGGATGGATTAAGATAAAAGAAGGAGTAGTAAAAACTCTTGCAACTCAAAAGGACATAGTAGAAAATAAATATAATCTTAAAATAGTTGAAATGGATTCTTCACAAATACCACGTTCTCTTAATGAAGCAGATTATGCAGTGCTTCCAGGAGCTATTGTGTATATGGCAAAGATAGATGCAACTAAAGCGCTTCTCTCGGAGACGCTTGTAGATGATCTCTATATAACTGTTGCAGTAGATGGCAAGAATAAAAATGCAAAATGGGCACAGGATATAGTAAAAGCTTATAAATCACAGGAATTTAAAAACTATTTAAAGGCAAATAATTCTAAAGGATATTGGGTCTTACCAGACGATCTCAAATAAATATAAAATTCGTTAGTATTATAGTATACCAATTAAAAAAGAAGCTTTATAAAGCTTCTTTTTTAATAAATTATTCCCATAAGAAAAAATTATTTTAAAAAGGTATTGACAATAAATCAAAAGCACAGTATAATATTAAACTGTAGTGCAAATGAAAAAATATCTGGTGGTAATAACGTGAAGGTAACACCCCTTACCATTTCGAACAGGAAGGTTAAGCTTCACAGTGCCCATGGTACTGCAGGGGAGGCCCTGTGGGAGAGCAGGTCATCGCCAGGTAATATATGGATCTTTAGCTCAGTTGGTTAGAGCAACCGGCTCATAACCGGTTGGTCCGGGGTTCGAGTCCCTGAAGGTCCACCATACGGGGGTATAGCTCAGCTGGGAGAGCATCTGCCTTGCACGCAGAGGGTCAAGAGTTCGAATCTCTTTATCTCCACCAAATGAGTAACAATTCGTTACTCGTTTTTTATAGAAATTTATGTTTTGTGTGAATTATTCCGTGGTAGCTCAATGGTTGAGCATTCGGCTGTTAACCGAAGGGTTGGAGGTTCGAGCCCTCTCCACGGAGCCATTTTAATTATATAGATAGTTTAAAAGAAAACCGAAAGTCGTGCTGACTTTTGGTTTATTTTTTTATCTGTTTATTATTATGTATAGTATATTAAGTATAATCAAATTATTGTGAAAATTTATTTGATTTTAGAAGGGATTTTAATTTATAAGTAGAATATATAAATTAAGCGCAAAGTAAGAGGAGGAATTGCTTATGAAAAAATATTCAACAAAGCATTTAAGAAATGTGGGAATCATTGGTCATAGTGGATCCGGAAAGACTACATTAACAGAAGCAATACTTTACTATACAAAGGCTATAGATAGATTTGGAAAAATTGAAGATGGAAATACTGTTAGCGATTATGACACTGAAGAAAAAAAGAGAAAAATATCTTTATCTACATCAGTAGTTTCGTGTGAGCATAATGATGTAAAGATAAATTTAGTTGATATGCCAGGATATTTTGATTTTATAGGAGAAACTATGGAAGGATTAAGAGCCATTGATATAGCTATGATTGTTGTGTCAGGTGTATCTGGGATTCAGGTAGGGACTGAAAAGTCCTGGAATTATGTGAATAAAGATAATCTTCCCAGAGCTTTTTACGTAAATAAATTAGATAGAGAGAACTCCGATTTTGGGAAAGTATTGGAAGAATTAAAACAAAAATTTGGTATATCTGTGGTGCCTGTTCAATATCCTATAGGTAAAGAAAACGATTTTAGAGGCGTTGTAAATGTCATATCAAGAAAAGCTAGAATATTTGATAATAAAAGTAAATCTATGATAGAGGCAGATATACCCGAAGATATTTTAGAAAAAGTAGATGAATGTAAAAATATGATTATGGAAGCTGTAGCAGAAACAGACGAGGAGCTTTTAGACAAATACTTCAATGAAGGTACTTTAAGTGACGAGGATATATATACGGGACTAATAAATGGATGTTCAAAAGGAGATGTGGTACCCGTAATGTGTGGTTCCGCCTTAACTGGAATAGGAATAGAAACCTTAATTGAAGATATAATTGAATGTTTTCCTTCGCCTGAAAATTTAGAGTTAGTTAATGCCAAAAATATAAAAGATGATTCTGAACTTAGTGTGAGAATAAATGAAAGAGAACCTTTTTCGGCTTTTGTTTTTAAAACTATAGCAGATCCCTTTGTGGGAAAATTATCCTTATTTAGAGTTATAACCGGAAAGTTAAAATCTGATATGACAGTATATAATGTTAAAAAGAATAAAAATGAGAAAATAGGCGCTATGTATTTTCTAAAGGGCAAGCAGCAGATTCCTACCTCTGAGATAACAGCAGGGGATTTAGGTGCTGTAGCTAAACTACAATTTACAAATACGGGAGATACTTTATGTTATCCTCAGTCTTCTATAATGTTTGAAGATATTAGTTTCCCCCAACCAGTAATTTCAATGGCAGTTTTACCTAAATCTAAGAATGATGAAGATAAAATATTAAGTGGATTAAATAAGTTAATAGAAGAAGATCCCACTTTTAAGATATCAAGGGATATAGAAAATGCGGAAGCAATAATATCGGGCTTAGGCGAAACACATATTGATGTAATATCATGTAAATTAAAATCTAAATTTGGTGTAGAAGTTGTTTTGCAAGAGCCCAAGGTACCTTATAGAGAAACTGTAAAGAAAACTTCAGATGTTCAGGGAAAACATAAAAAACAATCAGGTGGACATGGGCAATATGGAGATGTAAAAATTAAATTCGAACCAAGAAGTGATGGAGAAGATAATTTGGAATTTGTAGATAAAGTAGTGGGGGGAGTAGTGCCAAGACAGTATATACCAGCGGTTGAAAAGGGATTGAGGGAATGTGTTAATCATGGAGTCCTAGCTGGTTATCCCGTAATAAGATTAAAGGCCACTTTGCATGATGGTTCCTATCATCCTGTAGATTCTTCAGAAATGGCATTTAAGGTAGCTGCTTCCTTAGCATATAAGAAGGGGCTTTTAGAAGCTGAACCTATATTATTAGAACCAATTGAACATGTGGAAATATCCGTGCCTGAATATTACATGGGAGATATAATCGGTGATATCAATAAAAAAAGAGGAAGAGTACTGGGAATGGAAAGTTCTGAAGGGCAGCAAATAATAATAGCTGAAATACCTCAAGCCGAAATGTTTAAATATGCTACGGATTTAAGATCTATGACTCAGGCTAGAGGAGATTTTACAATGAGGTTTGAGAGATATGAAGAAGTACCAAGTTCTGAGGTTAATAAGGTAATAGAAAATAAGAATAAAGTGAAAATTAAACAAGAATAAAATTAAAGAAGCTGCCTCAAAATAAAATTTGAAGGCAGCTTCTAAAATTTATGTATATTTCTATTGGTTAGAATAAATAATAATCCCATTAATAATTATTCAATTAAGGAGATAATTTATGTCTGAATATAAAATGAACATAAAAGGGAAGATTGCTTTGGAGGACTATAGCAGTATATATGATTATATGTCAATAATAGGGGAAAATGATAATTTAACTATAGAGATAAATGATGATGAAAATAAAAATAAGGAAATTATATGCAGTATGTTAAAAAATAAAAAATTTATCATCAGTTTAAATGAAGCTTATGGTGGAAAGAAATATTGTATCAAGGCATTTAAAAATATAGATTAAATTAAAAAAGTATTGTTTATATGTTATAATAAAAAATTATAAGGACTATATTGTAAATGTATGTTCAACTGTTTAATAAGGAGAGAAATGTATGATTAAATTATATATAACAAGGCATGGAGAAACGCTATGGAATACCGAAATGAGAATGCAGGGGAGGAAGGATTCACCGCTCACTGAAAGAGGAATTCAACAGGCTAATCTGTTAAAAAAAAGGCTGGAAAATATAGATTTTAGTGTAATATATTCTAGTCCGCTAGGTAGAACAGTAAAAACTTCAAAGATATTAGCAGGCCAAAGAAATATACCCATAATAAAAGATGATAGACTTATGGAAATAGACTTGGGAAAATGGGAGGGTTTTAATCAAAAGGAAATTGAAGAGAAAAATTCAAAACAGCTTCATAATTTTTGGACCAATCCCAAAATTTATGAGCCGGATAATGGTGAGAGGTTTGAGCAGGTAAGAGCACGGATAATACCTTTAATAAAAGAGGTTATAAACAAGTATGAAGGTAAGAATGTACTATTTGTGACTCACACCATAACTTTAAAGATTATAATGTCATACTTTGAAGACAGGTCTTTAGAGGAGTTTTGGAATACGCCTCATGTTCATCAGGCAAGCCTAAGTGAAGTAGATATACAAAATGGACAAGCTACTGTTATATTATACGGGGACTCATCACATTTAGGAGATGTAGAAAAAATAGAAACAGTATAATTAAAGAAATAAAATTAGAGTATATTTTAGAAAAATGGATAAAATGTCAGGTATATTAGGTATTTAACTGTAAAATACTTAATATGAACAAATACAAGAGTTGATTAAAAATAGATTTAATAATATTATTAAATAAAGGTCAAAGAAAGTCAAAGTCAAGAAGGTGATGAAATGGCAAGATTATCAGATATAATAGAAGAGTTTATAAAAGATATGTTTAATAACAGTGATGAAACTCAACTTCAAATTGGAAGAAATGATTTAGCTAACCATTTTAGTTGTGCTCCTTCTCAGATAAATTATGTTTTAACTACTAGGTTTACTGTTGATAAAGGCTATTATATAGAGAGTAAAAGAGGAGGCGGCGGATGTATAATTATAAGAAAGATGGAGTTTAACTGCAATAGAAATTTACTCAAAACTATAGTTGAAAAGATAGGAGACAGTATAACTTATAATTCTGCTGTACAACTTATAGAGGGACTGTTTGAGGAAGAAGTAATAACAGAAAGAGAAGATATGATATTAAAGACTGTGGTAAATGATAGAACATTAAATGTCTCACTTGAAAATAAGAATAAATTGAGGGCAGATATATTAAAAGCTGTTATGGTGCTTGTGTTTAATACACCTAAATTTGTTATTAATAGATAAATTTATGATATAATAAAGATATATTATAAGTGAATAAAACATATGTATGGGAGTGATAATGTGCTTTGTGATATATGTAAAAAAAATGAAGCTACAGTTCATATAACGAAAATAATAAATGGTTCTAAGCAGGATATTAATTTATGTGAAAAATGCGCTATGGAAAAAGGAGAACTTAATTTTGTACCTCAGATAGATTTCGTATCCCCATTTAGTTTTCAAAATATATTGAGTGGAATTATGGATTATATGATAAATGCTAATAATGAGCAATATAAGAGTTTTGATATATCATGTAAAAATTGTGGAACTTCCTATAGTGAATTTAAGAAAACTGGTCTTTTAGGATGTAGTGAATGTTATAAGAGCTTTAGTAGTATTCTAGGACCGATAATTAAAAGAGTTCAGGCAAATTTGGATCATACAGGGAAAATACCAAAACGAGCGGGTAAAGATATAATTGAAAAGAAAAAACTTTTGAAATTAAAAGCAGATCTTCAAAAAGCAGTATCATTAGAACAATATGAAAAGGCAGCAACAATAAGAGATATGATAAAACAGATTAACGTACAGATTAGACAAAACAAAGATGATAAAAAGGAGGGTTAGCTATGGACAATTGGATGACTACTTGTAATAATGATGAGGATTTGGTTATAAGTAGCAGAATGAGGCTGGCAAGAAATCTGGCTAAAGTTCCTTTCCCCCGTAAATTAAGTGTAGAAAAAAGTAAAGAAGTAATTAAACGTGTAGAAAATGCATTTTATGCTTCTTCTAATACTGAACAGGAATTTAGGACTAATTATTTATGGGAAAAGAATAATAATGAAAGGCAGCTTTATTTGGAAAAACATCTTATAAGTAAAAATTTAATAGACAACAGTGATAAAACGGCTTTTATTCTTAATAACAAGGAAACTGTAAGCATTATGATAAATGAGGAAGATCATGTAAGAATCCAGTGTATAACATCAGGATTAAATTTAGAAGAAGTATATGATTTAAGTGATAAAATAGATGATCTTCTGGAGGAAAATCTAGAATATGCCTTTGATGAGAAACTAGGATATTTAACAGCATGTCCTACCAATATAGGTACAGGATTGAGAGCATCTGTTATGATGCATCTGCCGGCGCTTTCCTTAAACAATCAAATGAATGGACTGTTAAATGCTCTAGCTCAAGTGGGAATGACTGTTAGAGGACTGTATGGCGAAGGTTCTAAACCAGTGGGGAATATATACCAGATCTCTAACCAGGTGACTTTAGGGCGCAATGAAGAAGAGATATTAAGTAATTTAAAGGCCATAGTTATTCAGGTTATGAATGAAGAAAAAATTTGCAGAGAAAATCTCATGAAAAAATATAAAAATGAATTAGAGGATAGGATTTACAGGGCACTTGGTATATTGAGATCAGCTGTACTTTTAAATTCAAATGAATGCCTCAAACTTTTATCTGATGTAAGATTAGGAGTTGAGATGGGAATAATTAAAGACGTGAGTAAGGTCACATTGAATAATCTTTTAGTAAATATACAATCAGCTGCAATACAGAAAGAATATGGTAAAGATTTATCAAGTAGTGAAAAAGACTTTGATAGAGCAAAACTCGTTAGAAAAAAATTAGCTGTAAATACAGTTCAATAAAGAGGAAGGTGAAATAAATTATGATGTTTGGAAGATTTACGGAAAGGGCACAAAAAGTATTGATTTATGCACAAGAAGAGGCACAGGCACTTCAACATGGGTATGTGGGAACAGAACATGTACTTTTGGGAATATTAAAAGAAGATGGAATAGCTAAAAACCTTTTGAACAATATGAGTATTACTATTGAAGCAGTAAGAAGTTTTATAGAGGAATATGAAGGTAGAGGGGAAATAGATTTATATAACAAAGAGATTCCGCTTACCCCTAGGACAAAAAGACTCTTGGAATTGAGCTTATTTGAGGCTAGAAATTTAAATCATAATTATATTAGCCCGGAGCATATTTTACTTGCGTTAATTAGAGAATCAGAGGGAGTGGCCTTTACTATCCTGAATAATTTAGGAGCTGATTTCAATAAGCTGAGAAAAGAACTTGTGGATGCACTTTCAGGAGAACAATCCTCAAATTCAAATGGAACCAAGAAAGAAAATGGGGAGCCGACTCCAACTTTGGATCAGTTTGGAAGAGATTTAACGGATATGGCAAGAGAAGGAAAATTAGATCCCGTCATAGGTAGGGACAAAGAAACTCAAAGGGTATTGGAGATATTAAGTAGAAGAACTAAAAATAATCCTTGTTTAATAGGTGATCCGGGAGTTGGAAAGACCGCTATAGCAGAGGGATTGGCAGAAAAGATAGTCTCAGCTAATATTCCAGAGCTTTTAAAAGGAAAAAGAGTGGTTACACTGGATCTTTCTTCAATGATAGCAGGTTCAAAATATAGAGGAGAATTTGAGGAAAGACTTAAGAAGGTTATGGAAGAAATAAGAAAGTCGGGTAATGTAATATTATTTATAGACGAAGTTCATACTATAATAGGAGCAGGAGCAGCAGAGGGAGCTATAGATGCTTCCAATATATTAAAGCCGGCTTTAGCCAGAGGAGAAATACAATGCATTGGGGCTACAACAATAGATGAGTATAGGAAGTATATTGAAAAGGATGCTGCCCTTGAGAGAAGATTCCAACCTATACTAGTAGGAGAACCTACTAAAGAAGAAGCGGTTTTAATATTAAAAGGATTGAGAGATAAGTATGAGGCCCATCATAGAGTAAAGATAATAGATGAAGCTATTAATGCCGCAGTAAATTTATCAGATAGATATATTACAGATAGATATTTACCGGATAAAGCTATTGATCTAATTGATGAAGCAGCTGCTAAAGTAAGGATACAAAATTTAATTGCTCCACCGGATTTAAAGAATCTGGAAGGAGAACTTGAAAAGAGAACTAAAGAGAAAGAAGATTCTATTAGAGTTCAAGATTTTGAAAAAGCAGCTAAATTAAGAGATGAAGAAAAAGAATTAAAGGATAAATTAGAGGGACTGAAAACTAATTGGAAAACTAAAAAAGAGGTATCTACCCTTATAGTGGGGGAACCACAAATTGCATCAGTTGTATCTCAATGGACTAATATTCCGGTAGAAAAGCTAACTGAAAAAGAATCAGAGAGACTTTTAAATTTAGAGGCAATTCTGCATAAAAGAGTAATAGGTCAGGACGAGGCAGTTAAGTCTATATCAAGGGCAGTGAGAAGAGCCAGGGTGGGACTTAAAGATCCTAAAAGGCCTATAGGTTCATTTATATTTTTGGGACCTACTGGTGTGGGAAAAACTGAACTTTCAAAAGCATTAGCTGAAGCCATGTTCGGTGATGAAAGCAATATGATAAGAATCGATATGTCCGAATACATGGAAAAGCATACCGTATCCAGACTTATAGGCTCTCCACCAGGATATGTAGGATATGATGAAGGCGGTCAGCTTACTGAAAAAGTAAGACGAAATCCATATTCAGTAGTATTATTTGATGAAATAGAAAAAGCACATCCCGAAGTATTTAATATATTATTACAAATACTTGAGGATGGAAGATTAACAGATGGTAAAGGAAAAACTATAAACTTTAAAAATACTATAATCATAATGACATCAAATGTGGGAGCATCTACTATAAGAAAACAAAAATCTATGGGATTTGCTTTTGCAAGTGGGAATGAACAGGAAAATCAATATGAAAAGATGAAGGATAACATAATGGAAGAACTTAAAGAGTCCTTTAGACCTGAATTTTTAAATAGAATTGATGATATAATAGTTTTCCACCAGTTACAGAAAAAAGATTTAATACAGATAGTAAAACTCATGCTAAGAGATGTTTCTACAAGACTTAAGGATCAAGATATAGAAATTAGTTTCACTGAAGATGCTCAAAAGTTATTGGCGAAAGAAGGATTCGATATAACTTATGGTGCAAGGCCACTTAGAAGGGCTATAACTAAAACTGTAGAAGATAAACTTTCAGAAGAGATGCTGAAGGGAAATATTAAAAGAGGAGATAAAGTAGAAGTAGTGGTAGATGGTGAAGAATTATCCTTCAATAAAGTGAATTAAGACTGGCCTCAATCAAGTGATTCTTGGGTTCAGGTGGAACTTGCACATAAGGAATGTTTTCATCTGAACCTTGGAAAAACTTATCCGAGTGCGTAGCAGTGCTACCCCACTTTACAAAGCTGGTGGTGTTAGCAATGATAGTCATGGGATAAAATTAAACTTTATGCTTTATGGGCATAAAGCTTAATTTTTATTGAAATTCAAATATTCTTCACAAAATCGCGTGATAATATTGTATAATTATATCTTATACGGGAGGAGATAATTGAGTGGTAAGGAAGAAAACTGTTTTTACGTGCCAGAAATGTGGATATGAATCTCCAAAATGGATGGGAAAGTGTCCTAATTGCAACAGCTGGAACAGTATGTTGGAGGAAATTAAATCTCCTCAGACAGCATCTTTTCAACATACGGGATTTAGCAGCACGCCAAAAAGTATAAATAATATAAAATCCGGTGAATATGAAAGGCTTGATACTGGTATAATGGAATTGAATAGAGTTGTTGGTGGGGGTATTGTGAGAGGATCTATTACTCTTATATCAGGCGCCCCGGGAATAGGAAAATCTACTTTGCTTTTACAAACTGCCAGTAATATTGCTGAAAAATATGGGAAAGTATTATATGTTTCAGGAGAGGAATCAGAAGAACAAATAAAAATGAGGGGCGATAGACTTGAAGCATTATCTGATGATCTCTTTATAGTTTCGGAAACTAATTTGGATAAAATAGAAGAACATATAGAGAAAAATAAACCTATATTTGTAGTTATAGATTCTATACAGACTTTATTTAAAGAATCTATTAGCTCAGCACCAGGTAGTGTGTCTCAAGTAAGGGAAACTTCTAACGATATTATGCGTATAGGCAAAGAAAATAATATATCCTTTTTTATAGTAGCTCATATTACTAAACAGGGAGAATTAGCGGGACCGAGAGTACTTGAGCATATGGTGGATACTGTGTTGTCTTTTGAGGGAGAAAGAACAGAGGAATTTAGAATACTTAGAACTATTAAAAATCGTTTTGGTACTACCAGTGAGATTGGTGTATTTGAAATGATAGAAAATGGACTCAGAGAAATAACGAATCCTTCTGCAGTATTTTTAGAGGAAAGAGCACTTCAAAAAGAAGGTTCTGTAGTTATAGGGATAATGGAAGGCAAAAGACCTATTTTAGTTGAAATACAGGCTTTAGTCAGTCAAACTAGGGCTGTTATTCCAAGAAGAACAGTAGTGGGAGTAGATATTTCCAGGTTGAATTTAATTTTAGCGGTATTAGAGAAAAAACTTAAAATACCATTTTATAATTGTGATGTTTATGTAAATGTGGTAGGAGGACTTAAAATAGATGGTACTTTTGGTGATTTAGGACTTGCGGTTGCCCTCATATCCAGTGCTAAGTCTAAAGAAATAGTATTAGATAATTTTTTGGCCATAGGTGAAGTTGGCCTTACGGGGGAGGTCAGGCCGGTATCATATTGTGGTAGAATTGTAAATGAAGCAGAAAAAATGGGATTTAAAAATATAATAGTGCCAGATAGGAATAAAGAAAAAATAAATGCTAAGGAAATAAATGTTATAGGAGTATCTTCTCTGAGAGAGGTATTAAATAAAGTTTTTTAATTAGGGTGATAATTTTGAGATTGGAAAAGGAAAAAGAACTTAAAAGCATATTGAAACTTTTAGCGCCAGGGACTCAACTTAGGGAGGGACTCAGGAATATATTAAAAGCTAAAACGGGTGGACTTATAGTTTTAGGAGACAGCGAACAGATATTAAAAGTTGTGGATGGTGGATTTGCTATTAATTCAGAGTACAGTCCGTCCTATATATATGAGCTTGCAAAAATGGACGGGGCCATAATACTTAGCAGTGATTTAAAAAAGATATTGTATGCAAATACTCAACTCATTCCGGATTCCAGCATTCCAACTTTTGAGACTGGCACGAGACATAGGACAGCAGACAGAGTGGCCAAACAGACTGGAGCCATAGTTATAGCCATTTCTCAAAGAAGAAATGTTATAACTATATATAAAGGTTATATTAAATATGTACTTAGAGATAGTAGCGTTATGTTAGGAAGAGCTAATCAGGCCCTTCAGACCTTGGAGAAATATGTATCCGTATTAGATAGAGTGGTCAGTAATCTCAATATACTTGAATTTCAAGACATAGTTACACTATTTGATGTAATGACGGCTATTCAGAGAACTGAAATGGTAATGAGAATTGTATCTGAAATCGAAATATACATATGTGAACTTGGAAATGAAGGAAGATTAATTTCAATGCAGTTGAATGAACTTATTAAGAGTATTGAGCGAGATGGCATATTGATGATAAGAGATTATTGTCAAAGCAACATGGATTATGACGATATATATAAACAAATTCAAGGAATAACTCAAGATGAATTGTTAAATCTTGATTTTATTTCTAAGGCATTAGGATATGTAGGAGTACCTCTTGTGGATACCTTAATATCACCAAGAGGATATAGAATGTTAAGCAAGATTCCTAGAATACCATCTAATGTAATAGACAATTTAGTTAAAAACTTTAAAGAGCTTAAAGGTGTTATGGAAGCATCTTATGAAGAACTTGATAAGGTTGAAGGTATAGGTGAAGCTAGAGCTAGAGCTATAAAAAATGGTCTCAGAAGACTTAGAGAACAGATTATGATAGATAATAAGCTTTAGCACAAAATAGTATATTAATATTATTTTGTGCTAAAGGCTATCTAAAAGAGTATTTACCAAGAGTATTTATTTTATCGTATTCCTTTAAAAGTATGTCATATAAATTTAAATCCAGTGCATTGCACAGGGAAGTAAGATAAAATAAATTATTACCTATCTCATCTTGTATTACATCTCTGCAATTATCACATAATGTTCCTTTTATTTGTGTGCTTAAACAGGTTTTTAAGGATTCAATATCTAGATTAGTGTTTTCAAGTGTATTCTGCTTTTTGGCACGAACTTCTATACAACCGCAATTTGTAATGGATTTTACAATTGCTCTATTTATTCGGGCATTTGATTCTTGAAGTTTAGTTATTATATCTAAAATGCTTTTATGTCTTAATAACGATTCATTTACAGTATTTTGAAAATCATCAAATATTACATCTTTCATCAAGCTCAACTCCTTATATAAATTTAGCATATTATTTACAAGCTTTAAATGGTTTCATAAGTAAAAATTATTCTATTTATATAATAAACCAAGAATAATTTTATGAATAGGGGGATTAACATGTAAAAAATGGACAAAAACTGTTTATGAACTTTATTTTTTGGTATAATTATGTAAAGGATGCTAAATTAATTTATTTCCATTAAGTAAATAATTTATTAAATAAGATTAATTTTATTGAAAAAATTATTTTCTTAATATATATTAGATGTAAAAAGGTAACAAAAATTAATTTATTAATTATAGAGGAGGTGAGTCTATTGTTAACAAAAATACTTAGAGGGCTTTTTACAATAATAGGCTTAATATTGGGGTATTTAGTGGGAAAAAGTGCTATAGATTCTGCTTATTTTTCTAAAGTAATTTACTTAAGCAATAGTCCTATAAAAAGAATTTTATTTTTAATTGTGTTAACTATACTTTTTGGAATTATAATGTTTTTAATATCACCTTGGATTAATTCGATTATTATGAAGGTAATGGATTATATTGAGAAAAGTCTTCAAAAACTTCCTGCAACTGAAATTGTATTTGGAGTTGTAGGGGCACTAATAGGACTTCTTGTATCGGCAGTATTTCTTGATTTATTATCTAGAGTGCCAATTGTAGGTGTTATGCTGGCAGTAGTGGTAGCTATACTCATGGCTGCAATAGGTGCTAATATTGCTATACGAAAAAGAGAAGAAGTTATGTCACTACTTTCTAATATAGGTTCTCGAAGACTTCAGGGCACTAAAGAAAAAAAGAACAAAAATGAACATAAAGGATATCCTAAGGTTCTAGATACATCGGTAATAATAGATGGAAGAATATTTGATATATGTCAGACAGGATTTGTAGAAGGACCACTTGTTATACCTAATTTTGTATTGGCAGAGCTTAGGCATATAGCTGATTCTTCAGATGGATTAAAAAGGACTAGAGGAAGAAGAGGCTTGGATATATTGAACAAGATACAAAAGGAATTAAATATTGATGTAATAATATATGAAAAAGATTTTCCTGATATAGGTGAAGTGGACAGCAAGCTTTTAAAGCTCTCTCAGGTTTTAAACGGTAAGGTAGTTACCAATGATTATAACTTAAATAAGGTCGCAGAATTTCAGGGAGTTCCAGTCCTGAATATAAATGAACTGGCAAATGCAGTAAAGCCGGTTGTGCTTCCAGGAGAAGAAATGAATGTACAGATAATTAAAGATGGTAAGGAATCAGGTCAAGGTATAGCTTATCTGGATGATGGTACGATGATAGTTATAGAGGGAGGGAAAAAATCCATAGGGGAGACAAAAGATGTAGTGGTGACATCTGTTTTACAAACGGCAGCAGGAAGAATGATATTTGCAAGGCAAAAAGGGGAGTCATAATTTATGAGCGATAATTGTGCTATTATTGTGGCAGCTGGTAAAGGAAAGAGAATGAAAAGTAATATTAATAAACAATTTATTAATATTGAAGGTAAACCAGTACTATATTATTCAATTGATGCATTTAATAGGAACCCTTTAATAGACAGTATTGTAGTGGTTTGTGGGAGAGATGAAATTGAGTACTGCAGGGAAAATGTAGTTAAAAAATATAGCTTGGATAAAGTTGTAAAGATAATTGAGGGAGGACGAGAGCGTCAGAATTCAGTATTTAATGGATTAAAAGTCTTAAAAAATTGTGGTATTGTTTTAATCCATGATGGGGCAAGGCCGTTGGTTACAAGCAAGATTATTGAGGATGGAATAAGGTACTCTAATATGTATGGGGCATGTGCCTGTGGAATGAAACCCAAGGATACAATAAAGATTAAAAGTGAAAATGGATTTTCTCGTACTACTTTGAATAGGGAAGAACTTTTTTTAGTTCAAACTCCCCAATGTTTTAAATATGATTTAATTTATGGCTGCCATAAAAAAGTTATTGAAGAGAAAATTCAGGTTACTGACGATACTATGGTAGTGGAGCATTATGGAAATAAAGTTTATTTATATGAAGGAAGCTATGATAATATAAAGATAACTACACCTGAAGATTTAAATATAGCTGAAACTATATTAAAAGGTATGGAGTAAAATAAAAATATGTTATATAAATTAATATAACATAAAAGACATAATTATTTATAACTTAAATGGGAGAGTAAAATGGAAAATGATTTATTCAATATAAAATGGGACAATACTAGGGTAAGACAAATGAGCCCTCTGACACTTGCTTTTATAGGAGATGCAGTATATGAAACATTTGTACGAACATATTTAGTAAATAAGTACAGGAATATGCAGGTACACAATCTTCATGTAGAGGCCATAAAATTTGTAAAGGCTCATTCTCAGAGTGAAATTATAAAAAAATTAGAAAAAAAATTGTCTAATGAGGAATTATATTTCTTTAAAAGGGGCAGAAATGCTAAATCAGCAACAACCCCTAAGAATGCAGATGTGCAGGAATATAGATTTGCCACTGGATTTGAAGCTTTGGTAGGCTTTTTGTACTTAACTGGGGAAGTTGATAGATTGAATTTTTTATTTGAATCTATAATTATGTTAAAAAACAAAGGGGAATTTTAAATAACTTTAAAGGTAAAACTAATTAAATGCACCCTAAATTCTGAGAGAGTTGTATCAATTGTGGTAAAGTTTTTCAAAGAAAAAGAGATCTGTGATTAAGATGATAAAGTCAGGGCAAGGTATACAGTGTATAAAAATAAAAATTTAAAATAGAAAAGGTAAGATTATGAAAAATAAAACTGATGTTGTAAAATATAAAAATAAAAGTAAGCAGATGAATTTAAAAAATGAAAGTGAATCCAGGGAAGATCTAATAGAAGGAAGAAATGCAGTTATTGAAGCTTTGAGATCTGATAATAGTAAGACTATAGAGCAAATTTTTATTGCAGAAGGCAGTATATCAGGATCTTCAAAAGTAATAATGGCAATAGCAAAAGAGAAAAATATAGTGGTAAAGAAAGTGGATAGAAAGAAGTTAGATAAGATCTCTGAAACAGGAGCTCATCAGGGAGTAATTGCACAGGTAACTCCTTATAATTATTATGAAGTTGATGATGTATTGGAGTATGCTAAAAAAAAGGGAGAGCCCCCCTTTATAATTATATTAGACGAAATAGAAGATCCGCATAATTTTGGCTCCATAATAAGAACTGCTGAAATATGCGGAGTACATGGAATTATAATTCCTAAAAGAAGGAATGTAGGCATTACACCAACGGTGTATAAATCCTCTGCAGGAGCAATAGAATATATGAGAATATGTAAGGTCACAAATTTAAATAACACAATAGAAAAGTTAAAAGAGGAAAACATATGGGTATATGGAGCTGACATGAGCGGGCAAAGTTATTGTTTTGATATTGATTTTAGTGGAGCTGTTGCATTAGTTATAGGAAACGAGGGAAGAGGAATATCAAAATTAATCAAAGAAAAATGTGACATGTTAGTAAAGATACCTATGCTAGGCAATATAGCCTCGTTGAATGCTTCTGTAGCAGGTGGTATACTCATGTATGAGATACTAAAACAAAAAATAAAAAGTGATGGAAATTGAGAAATATTTTTGTAGATGGATATAATGTGATAAATAGCTGGCCCGAATTAAATAATATAAAAAAGTATAGTTTTGAATCCTCACGACATGAACTTATAGAAATGTTGAGTAATTATGCAGTTTACAAGGGGTATAAGATTTTTATAGTTTTTGATGCCCACATGGTAATGGGGAGTTTAGAAAAGAAGGAAAAAATTAATAAAAATGTTATAGTGGTGTTTACCAAGGAAAATGAAACAGCAGATTCCTTTATAGAAAAAACAGTAAATAATATAGGACGTAAAAATGAAGTCTTTGTAGTTACTTCTGATTCCCTAGAACAGCAAGTTACTTTTCAAAGAGGTGCGGTGAGAATGTCTTCCATTGAATTTTATCATGAAGTTAAGAATATAGAGTCAAAAATAAAAAATAAGATTCAAAAAAAATATTCTGAAAAAAAACATACTTTAGAGGATAGGATAGAAAAGGATATGCTGGAAAAACTTGAAAAGATTCGCAAAAGTCGTTAAAATCTATTGACTATAAATTTACTTCTAATGTATAATTGAAATGTGTGATTTATATTTGTTTTGGAGGGGATATCTTGGAGAGCATGGGTCTTAATAGTAAACAAATTTCCCCCTTTGTAGAAAAATTAGATGAGGAGGTAATTGTTGAAGCAAAAAAAGGGGATGTAAGAGCTCAGGAATATTTAATAAATAAATATGAGAATTTTGTTAAATCTAAAGCAAAATCATATTTTTTGATTGGAGCAGATAAAGAGGATATTTATCAAGAAGGCATGATAGGTTTGTATAAAGCTATAAGAGATTTTAAATCGGATAAATTATCGTCTTTTAAAGCTTTTGCTGAACTTTGCGTAACTCGTCAGATAATAACAGCTATAAAGACTGCTACTAGACAGAAGCATATTCCACTAAATACATATGTTTCTTTAAACAAACCTATATACGATGAGGAATCTGATAGAACACTGCTAGATGTTTTATCAGAAGCTAAAGTGGCAGATCCAGAAGAGCTTATTATTAGCAGAGAAGAATTAAATCACATACAAAGTGAAATAGGTGAGGTATTATCAAGTTTGGAAATGGAAGTACTTATGTCGTATCTAGATGGTAAATCTTATCAGGAAATTGCATGTGATTTAGATAGGCACGCTAAATCTATAGATAATGCATTACAGAGAGTTAAAAGAAAATTAGAAAAATGTTTAATTAATAAATAAAAATTACATATTGACAAAAAAACATACTTGTATTAAAATTGATAATCGGTATATAACTTTTGATATATAATAAAAATTTATGGGCGGAAGTAGTTCAGTGGTAGAACACCAGCTTCCCAAGCTGGCCGTCGCGGGTTCGAGTCCCGTTTTCCGCTCCAGATTAAATTGCCCATGTAGCTCAGTAGGCAGAGCGTCACCTTGGTAAGGTGGAGGTCACCAGTTCAATCCTGGTCATGGGCTCCAATAATGCATGAGAATTTTTACAACACACCAGGATAGGTTTACTTAAATAAAATGTGTTATAAACAAGGAGGAAGAAGCAATGTCAAAAGAGAAGTTTGAAAGAACAAAAC
>NZ_JBGEWD010000028.1:0-23952 GCF_041205085.1 Clostridium moutaii | reverse complement strand
TAAAAACTACTACGCAATAAAGTCTAACTTATTGGGGTCATATCAGATGACCTATATCATGGTTCTTTTTTAGTTTTTATAATTTAAAATAACAATTGTGTATAAAATTTCATATTTAGAAAGATAATATTAACACAAGTCATATATTATTATTTTTGAGGAGGAATTCTAAACATGAAAGCAACAGGAATTGTTAGACGTATAGACGACCTAGGTAGAGTCGTTATACCAAAGGAAATAAGAAGGACACTTAGAATAAGAGAAGGGGATCCTTTAGAAATATTTACAGACAGGGAAGGAGGAGTCATATTAAAAAAATACTCACCTATTGGTGAACTAAGTGATTTTTCAAAGGGATATACAGAATCCTTACAGCAAACTATAGGTCATGTAATTATGATATGTGATAAAGATAGTGTGGTATCAATAAGTGGAGCTCCAAAAAAAGAGTACATGGATAAAAAAATAAGTTCAGAGTTGGAAAAATTAATAGATGATAGAAAAACAGTTTCAACTTCTGA
Source organism: Clostridium moutaii (assembly GCF_041205085.1). Classification (NCBI taxonomy): domain Bacteria; kingdom Bacillati; phylum Bacillota; class Clostridia; order Eubacteriales; family Clostridiaceae; genus Clostridium; species Clostridium moutaii. The sequence continues at coordinate 23,431 of NZ_JBGEWD010000028.1, read as the reverse complement.
AGGAAAGGAGGTTGTACCTATATATGATGATGAAGATATTCAGGGAAAATATTCCGCTCAGGTTATATGCCCTATAATATCTGGAGGAGATGCCATTGGAGCTGTAATGATAGTATCTAAGGAGGAAGCTAAGTTTGGTGATGTAGAAATCAAATTAGCTGAAACAGCATCTTCATTTCTTGGAAAGCAAATGGAACAGTAAACAATGGCAGCATTAGCTGCCATTTGTTTTATCACACCGTAATACTCATCTTTTTCAAAGTGGAGGATAGCAATGCTGCACTCCTGGATAACTTCTTCTAAGGTTCAGGTACGAAAAACATTTCTTATAAGCAGACTTTATCTGAACCTAAAAATCACTTTATACACTAAAGCATTATTGACTATAATATAAAAAATATTCACTTAAAGTAATAATACCTTCGAGTTTTAAATAATTATAAACATGGAAATAAATTGTTTGCAACTATAGTAATTCGGAGGTATTTTTATGAAAAAACAGTCACTTATAAAAGCTACAGTTATATTAGGAGCAGCAGGTATAATATCCAAATTTTTGGGACTATTTTTTAGATGGCCACTTCAAATGCTTATAGGAGATGAAGGAGTGGGATACTATCAGATGTCTTTTCCTCTTTATATGTTTTTTATCGCAGCGGCATCAGGCATACCCGTAGCAGTATCAAAAATGGTATCTGAAAAAAATGCTGTTGGAGATTATGAAGGTGTTATTCAAGTACTTAGAAAATCTGTACTTCTAATGTTCATTTTAGGAACGGGTTTTACTGCTGTGCTTCTTGCATTTTCAGGACCCATCATACATTTTCTGAAATGGGATAGAAAATCCTACTATTCATTAATAGCAATAGCATTTGCACCTATGTTTATATCTATAATGAGTGCATTCAGAGGCTTTTTTCAAGGACTCCAAAATATGAATTATACTGCTGTATCTCAGATTATAGAGCAAATAGGAAGAGTAGTAGTGGGAGTAGGACTTGCATACCTGCTTTTACCCAGAGGGATAGAATACTCGGCAGGGGGGGCAGCGCTGGGAGCAGCTGCAGGAGGACTGTTCGGAGGAATATATTTAATAATTAAATATATTCATGTAAGAAAAGAAATAAATGTATTTAAGGTATCAGATAATAAGGACATACTGAGCAGGTTGTTATATATAGCAATTCCGGTATCTTTAGGAGCAGCTGTAAGCAGTATAATGAGCCTTATAGATTCAGCCTTGGTGCCCCAAAAGTTATTAGAAGCAGGTTTTACATACAAAAATGCGGCAATATTATATGGACAGCTTACGGGGAAGGCATTTATATTGATAAATGTGCCACTTACCATATCAGCAGCATTATGTGCCTCTTTAATGCCTATAATTGCAGAATGCCATATATTAAATAAGAATGTGGATGTAATGAATAAGGTAGATTTATCCTTTAAACTTTCTATGGTAATTGCACTTCCATCTATGTTTGGATTATATACTTTGGCCTATCCAATTTTAGATTTGATATTTCCAGGCCAATCTGCTGGCTCCAGTATACTTCAGTATTCAGCACTATCAATTCCATTTATAATACTGGTGCAAACATCTACGGCTGTACTACAGGGTGTAGGACATTATATTAGACCTGTATTTAATTTAGCTTTAGGATGTATTGTAAAGGTAGTTATAACTTTATTTTTAGTGCCAATTCCATCTGTAAATATTTATGGAGCAATTTGGGGAAGTGCAGCAGGTTATATTTTGACCTGTGTTTTAAATGTAATATTTCTGAACAAAAGATTGAAGATAGACATAAATTATTTTCAAACTATGATAAAACCGGCCTTTGCTTCCATTTTTATGATAGCAGCTGTTGAAATTATTTATTTGTACGTCTATAATTATACAGTGAGTAGCAGAATAGCATGTTTTTTAGCCATAATTTCAGGCCTGGTCATATATGTTCCACTTATAGTTGTGTTTGGCATATTCAACTATAATTATTTAAAAAATAGATTTTTAAGAAAATAAGGAGGTTTACGGATGATTAAAATAGTAGGCCTAGGCCCGGGGTCAGTGGAGTCCCTTACTTTGGGTGCCATAAATATACTTAAAAACTCAAATAAAGTTTATTTGAGAACGGAAAAACATCCTACTGTAGATTATCTAAGACAATTGGGCATAAATTTTGAAACATATGATAATATGTATGAGAAGAAGGAAAGATTTGAAGAGGTTTATGAATGTATCGCTGAGGACTTAATACAAAGAGAAAGGGAATTTAAGCAAATAGCCTATGGAGTGCCAGGTCACCCTTTAGTGGCAGAGAAATCAGTTACATTACTAATAAAGTTATGTAAAGAAAGATCGATAGATATAGAGATAATACCATCAGTCAGTTTTATAGATACTATTATAGAAAGGCTAAAGATAGATGCCGGTGACGGGATAAAAATAATGGATGCCTTTGATATAAAAAATCAAATTCTGGATAAAAGAACTGGTACCATAATAACTCAGGTGTATGATAAATTAATTGCATCTCAGGTTAAATTAGCTTTGATGGAGTACTATGGAGATGATACTGAAATATATTTTGTAAGGTCTGCAGGAATTAAAGGCAGTGAGAGCATAAGAAAAATAAAATTATATGAATTGGATAGGCAGGATGACATAGATTATTTGACATCAATTTATGTACCTAAGAATTTAGAAATTACATATGATTTAAAGGATTTATTGGATATAATGAAGAAGTTAAGAAGTGATACAGGATGTCCTTGGGATAGAGAACAGAATCATGATAGCTTAAAAAAATACCTTATAGAAGAAAGTTATGAGGTTATAGAAGCTGTAAATGAAAAAGATGATGTAAACCTTGTAGAGGAGCTTGGAGACGTATTGTTTCAAGTGATATTCCATTGTCAGATAGGAGAGGAAGAGGGATTTTTCAATATCAAGGATGTAATTAACGGTATATGTGATAAAATGATAAAGAGACATCCCCATGTATTTGGATGTGAAAATGTGGATAGTACCAAGCAGGTGTTGATAAATTGGAATACCATAAAAAAGAAGGAACAAGGACTTAAAACATATACAGATGAGCTTAAGCATGTAGCTAAAACTTTACCGGCGCTGATGAGGGCTTCAAAAGTTCAAAAAAAAGCAGCAGGAGTTGGATTTGATTGGGACAAAGTTGAATGTGCTCTGGATAAAGTGTTAGAGGAGTATTATGAAGTAAAAAATGTATATAAAAGTGAAGAAAAGGTAAAAATAGTAGAAGAAATAGGAGATTTAATATTTGCATGTGTAAATGTCGCAAGATTCCTTGACATTGACCCCGAGTTTGCATTAAATTATACTATAGAGAAATTTATAAAGCGTTTTGCATATATAGAGAAAAATGCTATGGACCATGGTTTAGATATGATGAATATGACATTAAATGAAATGGATAAACTTTGGGAGGAAGCTAAAAGTAAATAAATTTGAGTTTTATATGCAAAAAAGAAGGAGTTTATAAATTAGTGCAGAATATGGCTAATATGTCTATTATATTTAAAAACTAGTAAGTAATAAATAATTCTATTACGTATGCAAATATACATAGTTAATAGTAAAATAATTTGTATGAAGATATGAATATTTATTGCTTTCTATAAAATCTTAATTATCAAGTGATTCTTGGGTTCAGATGGAGTTTTCTCATAAGAAATACTTTTGTATTGAACCTTAGAAGGACTTATCCAGGGGTGCAACATTGTTTATCCCACACTTTGAAAAAGTCGAAGACCTTAGCAATGGCAGTCATTTGGAAAGAATTTAATTAAGATTGATTTATAAAGATATTTTGCATAGTCTTGCACATTGTCTATGAAAATAAGAGGAGGTAAAAAAAGGTGAATAAATCAGAATTAATTGCTGGTATAGCAGAAAAGTCAAAATTAACAAAGAAAGATGCAGAGGCAGCTTTAAAAGGATTTATAGAAAGTGTAGAGGAAACACTTGAAAAAGGAGAAAAGGTTCAATTAGTGGGATTTGGAACATTTGAAGTGAGAAAAAGAGCTGCTAGAATTGGAAGAAATCCTAGAACTAAAGAGGAGATAAATATACCAGAGTCAACAGTTCCTGTATTTAAGGCTGGTAAGGAATTCAAAGATAAAGTAAATAAATAATATATTTTTCAGAAAACCTGGATGAAAATCTGGGTTTTCTGTTTTAACAAGGAGAGTTTATATGAGATTAGATAAATATCTTAAGGTATCTAGAATAATAAAAAGAAGAGCTATTGCTAAAGAGGCATGTGAAAGTGGGAGAGTTATTGTAGATGGAAAGGTAGCTAAACCTAGTACTGAAATTAAAGAAGGAGATATAATAGAAATTAAGTATGCAAAAAACTCTTTAAAAGCAAAAATTTTGGATGTTAAAAATTATGTTAAAAAGGAAGACGTGCAAAATATGTATGAGATAATCATGGAAACAAAAGATGTGAAATAGAAAGTAATATAAATTCTTTTCACCACATATATTAATTATAGGTGGAGGGGATGTTTTATGGAGAAAAGAGAAATAAAGTTGGAAGATAAAAAAAGTTTATTGAGTCTTGAAAATAGAAGAAGGCTGGTACTGACAGGTATTATTGAGGTTATAAGTTTTAATGAGGATCAGATAGTCTTAAATACTAATCTTGGAACTCTTAATATTAAAGGCAAAGATTTAAAAATGAATAAATTAGATGTCCAAAATGGTGATGTTATTATAATAGGTACTGTAAATTCCTGCGTATATATAAGTAATGAGCCTAAGAAAAAAAAGCATAATTTAATATCAAAAATGTTTAAATAGTTTTTGAACTATATGGAATTTAAGCTTTTTATAAAAATATATTATTGGAAAGGGCTATTATGATTATATCGATAGGCGATCAAATTCGACTTATAATATTTAGTATTATGGCGGGAATAATAACTGGGGTACTATTTGATTTTTATAGATTGATAAGAGGATTCACCGGCTTAAATAAAATAGTGATATTTATAGAAGATACTTTATTTTGGATATTTGCAGCTATAATTGTATTTATATTTTTGATGTATACTAATTATGCTTATTTGAGAATGTACGTATATATTTTATTGGCAGTAGGTATATATTTGTATTTAAAAATTTTTAGCTCTATATTTATTGACTTTCATAAAAAGTCATTTAAAATATTGGGAAGGATATTTAGAGTAATTTTAAACATGTTCGTATATGTTTTTCAGTATGTCACTTATATGATTAAGAAAAAAAATAAAAAAAATTATAAAAATTAACTTGAAGAAAGTTAGAAATCAAATTACAATATAAATATGATGTTATTTGTGATAATTAGAAATAAAGTCATGTTCTCATAGATATACTATAATTTATAGAAGAGTTTTAATTAAAGAAACTGGTGATTAGTGGTGAAATTAAAAATTAAGTGGAATAATATATTCTTTTTATTATTGATTCTATACATAGGCTATATATTTATAGGCCAACAGTTTACTATGCAGGATATAAAAAAACAAATAGCTGAAAGAAAAACTGAGGAACAAAGGGTGAAAGGTAAAAATCAAAAATTACAGGATGAAGTTAAGATGTCTGCATCTGACGTATATATAGAAAAGCTGGCCAGAGAGAAATTAGGTCTTATTAAGCAAGGTGAAATTCCTGTAATAGACAACAAAAATTGATAGCTAAATTGTATTATAAAAACTATCGCAGAATTTTAAGAGCATATCTGCGGGATGATGGAGGATAAATAGTTGTGGAAGCAGGAAAATTTTTTGGGCAAGATCCAAGAAGTCCTACTCTATTAAAATTAAAAGAGTAAAAGTTTTAGTATATAGTATTATTTTTAAGGAGGAATCTTTTTAATATGACCTTAAAGGCAGGAAACATCCTAGAAGGTACAGTAGTTAATATCACTAGTTTTGGGGCCTTTGTAGAAGTTGAGGGTAAAACTGGATTAGTTCACATATCTGAGGTTTCAGATACTTATGTTAAAAATATAAGAGACTATTTAAAGGAGAAAGACAAAGTAAAAGTTAAGGTAATTTCTATTGATGATAATGGCAAGATAAGTCTATCTATGAAGCAGGCAGAGCAGGATAAGAGAAGTGCAAGACCATTGGAAATAGATTGGCAAAAAGAGAATAGCAAACAGAATCAAGGCAGTTTTGAAGATAGATTGTCTAAATTTTTAAAAGATAGTGAAGAGAGATTTCAAGACATAAAAAAACATCAGGATTCCAAAGGGAAAGGTTATAAAAAATCATCTAATTACTAATTATGTGATTTGAAGAGGCCTATATGAGGCCTCTTTTATTAATTGTAATATAAAATTTTATTAAAGCTGTTGACAATATTCTATTTATCATATATAATAACTTATGTCGTCAAATTGAGAAATTGTTAGGTAATGCTGGAGTGGCGGAACAGGCAGACGCACAGGACTTAAAATCCTGCGGGCTTTAAAACCCGTACCGGTTCGATTCCGGTCTTCAGCACCAAAACAAAATGACGCGGGGTGGAGCAGTTGGTAGCTCGTCGGGCTCATAACCCGAAGGTCGTAGGTTCAAGTCCTTCCCCCGCAACCAAAATTGTATATGATGTGGTGTAATAGCTTGAATGACAAGAGCAATTGATTTATATTTGAAGGCCATAGGATATTCTGTATCTGATGTTGATTTATTTATCGGAACGGTGGAATAGGTCTTCAGCACCAAAACAAAATGACGCGGGGTGGAGCAGTTGGTAGCTCGTCGGGCTCATAACCCGAAGGTCGTAGGTTCAAGTCCTTCCCCCGCAACCAAAATTGTATATAATATGGCGGAATAGCTCAGATGGCGAGAGCATTCGGTTCATACCCGAAGGGTCATAGGTTCAATTCCTATTTCCGCTACCAAACACTAAAGACTTGTAAAATTTTACAAGCCTTTTTATATTTTAAGCTTTTTAATTTAATAAACATTTATACACAAAGTTCTACATGGGGCTTTGTGTATTTTAGGATATAGGTAGAATTATAAACACTGTGGATAAATACCGAAAATTATATGTGGATAAAAAGTACTTGATGATAAAATAAAATCATATATGACATATATGAAGGTAATGAATGTGAATTTTTTAATGTAATTGTCTAAAATAAAAATTATAGAAAAAACATAGGATTTAATGTCCTAAAAAAAATATGAACACGTTTCACTTTATGACATTTATTTCCATTGCACACTGCTATAATAAAGAAAGTGATTTTATAGGGTGGGTGATATTGATGCAATATGGAGTAGAAGTTTTTCCTTATCAACGAACAAAAAAATTAAAAGATGAGGGAAAGAAAAGTGGATTTAAAAGTTTAGACGTTATAATTAAATTGGCATTTTACCTTTTAGCGGGTTTCTTGGTGGGAAGAGTTATGATGGTAAATCTTATGGCACCTTTTGGGATAGCATTTTTTATATCGATAGCAGTATGTGAAAAGCAAGTACCCTCATTGGCAGCTGCCTTTGGTACCTTGCTTGGATATATATCCATATATGGAAATGTAAAGTATCTACCAGTATATTGTATAATAACTGTTACGTTAACTCTTTTAAATTATATTCTAAAGAGTATTGATAAGAATAAAAAATTGATTTTCTTATTTTCAGCTGCATTTTTGGAATTTTTTTTCTATAAGTTTATTGTAGTTAAGTTAACTGCTGGAGTAGCTGCTTTTAATTCTGTTTTTGAAATTATGTGTATCTTCTCATTATATTTTATTATTAATTATTCTATAATATGCTTTAAAGAATCAAAAACAAGACATTTATATAACAGTGAGGAAATAATCAGTATGTCTATAACCATCTCATTAATTATAGCTGGAACCTGGGGGACAAGCATAGGAGGGGTGTCTTTTAGGAATATAATAGCTTTAACTTTTATTCTCATATTAGGTTATGTAAGAGGGAGTGCTTCAGGTGCAGCAGCAGGAGTGGCAATGGGAACTATTATAGGAGTTACTTCTAATGACATGATGACTTACACTGCGGTTTATGGATTGTGTGGACTTATATCGGGTATATTCAGAGAAACAGGCAAATGGTTTAGTGGATCGGCCTATATTGTAGCATTTGCCATATTAAAGATGTATTCCAATGTAGGTAGTCAATTTAAAATTATAGAAGTAATTATAAGTTGTATTGTATTTTTAGCCATACCTAAAGGGGTATATAAAAAAATGGAATTGGAATTGGATTGTGAGAAGAAGCAAGAATATCTAAAAGAAAATTACGCGGATAAAATTAAATCTATATTTGTAAAAAGACTAGATAGTTTTTCCAACGTACTTACTAATATGTCATCTGTTCTGGCAAAGCTGGCGGAAAATGATAAATTGGCTATGAAAAATAAAAGCAGTGCTCTTGTAGAAAATTTAGCCGATAGAGTTTGCTCCGCTTGTGATATGAAATCCATGTGCTGGAGGAGAGAAACTTTTTACACTTATAATGGATTTTCCGAATTAATACAAAATTATCAGGAGAATAAAAAGCGCATTCCAGAAGAACTTCAAAGAAAATGCATTAAAAGAACTCTTCTTATGAAAAACACTGAGGAAATTGTAAACAATTATATCGTAAATGAGATGTGGAGAATAAGGCTGGGAGAATGCAGGGGACTTCTAGCATATCAGATAGAAAATATGGGAAGAACGGTTACAGAAATAGCAGAAGATTTTCACTCTGATATAAAATTTAATCCTGAAGTGGAAAATAACATTCGGAGAATTTTAAATAAAGGAAAAATACATTATAAAGATGTATTCTGTTTTAATGATAGAAATGATCATTTAGTTGTAAATTTATCTATGGAAGCCTGCGGAGGAAGGCAAGAGTGTATTAAAGATGTGTTACCTCTTATAAATAATGTAACTGGTAAATTGATGTGTGTAAACGATAATGGATGTAATATAAATTCTTCCATGGGCAGCTGTAGTATAACATTTGAAGAAACCCCTAAATACCATATATCAGCTTATGTTAATGTGAATTGCAAAGATGGGGAAAAATACAATGGAGACAGTTACAGCTTTGGCAAGTTGCCGGATGGAACATATATGACAATAATAAGTGACGGTATGGGGTCAGGGCCTCAGGCGGGGCAGGAAAGCAGTGCTACTGTGGAGCTTATAGAAAAGTTCACTAATTCCGGATTTAATAAGATGACGGCCATTAATACGGTAAATTCCATTATGGGCATTAAATTTACAGAAGATGAGAAGTTCTCCACGCTAGACTTAAGCAGTGTGGATTTATATGAAGGGGAAATAGATTTTATGAAAGTGGGAGCAGCAGCCAGCTTTATAAAAAGAGGAGATGATATTATAGTTATAAAATCTAAGACTCTTCCCATAGGAATACTAGATAAACCGGATATAGATATAACTAATAAAAGAATAATAAACGGGGACTTTATAATAATGGTCAGTGACGGAGTGGTGGATTATGATAATGAAAATGCGGGGAATTTTCAATGGATAGTGGAATTCTTAAAAAAATTGGATTGTACAGATCCAAAAGAAATGTGTCAGAAGATTATTGATAAAGCTAAAGAGTTGTCTGGAGGAAAAATAAAGGATGATATGACAGCAATTGTTGAAAAGGTATATAGTCTCTATTAATAAAAATATAATAAACCTAAGTTTTCTTATTATAAAAATTAGGCTGTTGATAATTTATAGCATCAACAGCCTAAATGTAGGTATTATAGCATTTAGGCACAAAAAATAATACATTTATGGTATAATATAATAATATATTATACCATAAATGACTTTTAGGTTTAGGAAGTGCTTGTTTTGATAGAATCTGTATTAAATACCATAAGAAAAAATGCAATGTTTAAAAGCAATGATAGAGTGATAGTAGCTGTATCAGGAGGGCCTGATTCTATATGTCTATTGCATATATTATATGTTTTACGTGAAGAATTAAATATAACTTTGTTTGCAGCTCATGTAAATCATTGCTTAAGAGGTATAGAGGCGGATAAAGATGAATTGTATGTGGAAAGTTTTTGTAAAAATCTAGGCATTGAATTTAAAAGTTTAAAAATAAATATAAATGACGTGGCTAAAAAGAGAAATATATCCTGTGAAAGTGCAGGAAGGGAAGAAAGATATAAATTTTTTAAAAAACTTAAAGCTGAATTAAAAGCTCAGAAGATAGCCATAGCACATAATGCCAATGATCAAGCTGAAACCATCTTGATGAGAATTATAAGAGGAGCTGGATTAAATGGACTTATTGGAATAAGGCCTGTAAGAGATAATATTTTTGTAAGACCACTAATACATAATACCAGAGATGAAATTGAAAAATATTGTAATGATAATAATCTTCAGCCTAGAATTGATAAAACTAATTTTCAAACTGTATATTCCAGAAATAAAATAAGATTGGAACTCATACCATATATACAAAAAAACTTTAATCAAGATATAATTAAAGTTTTAAATAGATTTTCGGATACAATAAAAGTAGATAATGACTATTTAGAGTATATTTCACGAGAAAAATTCAAAAAATATTGTGACATAAAGCTAGAAAAGGTTATAATATCTAAGGAGGCATTTTTAGAGCAAGAAGCTATATTGACTAGAATAATTAGATTTTCACTAGAAAGTGCAGCTAAAAGTTTAAAAGATTTTGAGAAAGTTCATATTTTTAGTATAATAGATATTCAGAAACACTCTACTGGTAAAGAATTGATGCTTCCACATAATATATTGGCAGTAAATAACTATGGAGATATTATAATAAGAAAAAATGTGACAAAAACTGAAATAACTTGCTCAAGGCAATATAAACTGGAAATTGGGTGTAATTATATTTCAGATATTAAACTCAAGGTCTATGTAAAATTAACTGACAATAAGGAATATATACACTATAATCAAAATAAATTCATTCAATATTTTGATTATGATAAAGTACGGGGAGATATAATGTTGAGAAATAGGAAGAAGGGAGATAAGTTAATACCGCTTGGAATGTTGGGAAATAAGAAATTGAAAGATCTTTTCATAGATTTAAAGATATCAAAAGATAAGAGAGACAGTATTCCATTAATATGTTTTGGAGATAAAATTGCATGGGTAGTTGGATATAGAATAAGTGAAATTTTTAAAGTAGATAAAAGCAGTAAAACTATTTTGGCTATAGGATTTGAAAGTGAGGAAACATAAAATTATGAGTACTATAAGTGATGACATTAAGGAAATTCTGCTTGATGAGAAGACAATAAAAAAGAGAGTTAAGGAAATGGGTAAAAAAGTAAGTGAGGATTATGAAGGCAAGGATTTAATGCTTGTGGGTATATTGAAAGGTTCAGTTCCATTTATGGCAGATTTGCTTAGAGAGATAACTATTCCATGTAGTATGGATTTCATGGCAGTTTCCAGTTATGGAAATTCTACAAGCAGTTCAGGTGTTGTAAGGATTTTGAAGGATCTGGATTATGAAATGGAGAACAAACATGTGTTAATAGTTGAGGATATTATAGATTCAGGTGTAACTTTGGCATATCTAATTGATTATTTGAAAGGAAGAAAGGCTAAAAGCATAGAAATAGCTTGTCTTCTAAATAAAGCAGAGAGAAGAAAAGTTAATGTTAAAGCTAAATACATAGGATTTGAAGTCCCCGATTACTTCTTGGTAGGATATGGCTTAGATTATGCAGAAAAATATAGAAATTTTCCATACGTTGGTATATTAAAGGAGGAAGTTTACAAATAATTAGTATTAAAATTTATTGTAAAGGAATTTTACTTATGATACAATTTTACAGTATTAAACTAGAAAGAGAGGGGGGCCTTTAATGAAAAAATTTTCAAGCGCAACGGCCTGGGTTATAGTTTTCATATTAGTAATTCTTGCTGCATTACTGTTAGTAAGAACTAATGATAATTCAGTATCCATTAGTTTTAATGATTTTCAAAAAGATTGGCTAAGTAATAATATAAAAAGTTTTCAACTTAGGGAAGATAATATGACAGTTCAGGGTAGTTTGAAAAACGGAACAGCTTATGAGACTGTAGTTCCATCTGAGAGATTATTTCAGTTTATAGGAGAACATCCTAAAGATGGTGAAGTTCAGGAAACGTATGTTAAGCCAGCTACAATGCCTATGTGGGTCCAATATTTACCTACAGTTCTTGTGATACTTATGCTTGTGGCGTTTTGGTTTATGTTTATGCAGCAATCTCAAGGCGGTGGGGGAAATCGGAATGTAATGAATTTCGGCAAGAGCAGGGCTAAGATGGCCACACCAGATAAAAAAAAGGTAACTTTCGAAGATGTTGCAGGAGCAGATGAGGAAAAAGAAGAATTGGCAGAAATAGTAGATTTTTTAAAACAACCTAAGAGATATATAGAAATGGGAGCTAGAATACCTAAAGGAGTTTTACTTATAGGACCTCCAGGAACTGGTAAGACGCTTTTGGCTAAGGCTATATCAGGTGAAGCAGGAGTACCATTTTTTAGTATATCAGGTTCTGATTTTGTAGAGATGTTTGTAGGTGTAGGTGCTTCAAGGGTAAGAGATTTGTTTGATCAGGCAAAGAAAAATTCACCTTGTATAGTATTTATAGATGAAATAGATGCAGTTGGAAGACAAAGAGGAGCTGGACTTGGTGGAGGACATGATGAAAGAGAGCAGACTTTAAATCAGCTTTTAGTTGAAATGGATGGATTTGGTGCTAATGAAGGAATAATAATGATAGCTGCCACGAATAGGCCAGACATATTGGATCCTGCTCTTTTAAGACCTGGAAGATTTGACAGGCAAATACTTGTAGGTGCACCAGATGTTAAAGGCAGAGAAGAGATACTTAAAGTTCATTCTAAAAATAAACATTTAGATGATGAAGTGAAACTGGATGTTTTAGCAAAGAGGACACCTGGATTTACAGGTGCTGATTTAGAAAATCTTATGAATGAATCTGCCCTTCTAGCAGTTAGAAATAATAAGACTTTAATTGGAATGGATGAATTGGAAGAGGCAGTGACAAGGGTAATAGCAGGACCTGAAAAAAAGAGCAGGGTTATTGATGAAGAAGACAGAAAGCTCACTGCATACCATGAAGCAGGTCACGCAGTGGTTATGAAACTTTTACCTAATTCGGATCCGGTTCATCAGATAAGTATAATACCAAGGGGAATGGCTGGTGGATATACCATGCATCTTCCGGAAAAAGACAGTTCATATATGTCAAAGGCAAAGCTTGAGGATGAGATTGTAGGGCTTTTAGGAGGAAGAGTAGCAGAAAAATTAGTAATTGGTGATATAAGCACTGGAGCTAAAAATGATATTGAAAGAGCTACAACTATAGCTAGGAAAATGGTAATGGATTATGGAATGAGTGATCTTGGACCCATTGCATTTGGCTCAGGGCATGATGAAGTATTTTTAGGAAGAGATTTTGGAAAAGGTAAGAATTATAGCGAAGAAGTGGCTTTTGAAATAGATAAGGAAATAAGAAAATTAATAGACGAAGGTTATAATAAAGCTGAAAAACTTCTTTCACAAAATATGAATAGATTAAGAGCTGTAGCTGAGAGGCTTTTAGAAAAAGAAAAACTTGAGGCAGATGAATTTGAAGAAGTTTTTAATCAAGCATAATTTAACATGGTATATAAAAAAATCCTGTACATATCACAGGATTTTTTTATATTGATTATTTATATTATTATGTAAGATGTTTTCACCTAGTAATGTATTTTAAAAGTTAAATAACAGTGATATAATGATTTATGTGTCTTATAGGGTGTAAATTTTATATGAAATGAGATGATTGCAATGGAATTTAATGTAAGAGAAGGCATTACTTCTACTATGGAAGTACATGTAACTGAGAATGATACAGCAAAAAAAATAGGCTCTGGTGATTTAAATGTATTTGCTACACCAGCTATGACAGCTCTTATTGAAAATACATGTAAAAACTGCGTGGATCTTCATCTTCCTTCAGGATATACTACAGTGGGTATAGAAATAAATGTAAAACATATTAAACCATCTCCAGTTGGCGTTAAAGTTAGATGTGAAGTTTTTCTGGAAAAAGTTAAAGAGAAAAAATTATTTTTTAAGGCTGAAGTTTGGGATGATACTGGAAAGATTGGGGAAGGATCTCATATTAGATATATAGTGAATAGTGTGGATTTTATGAAAAAAATACAATAGAAGATGTGGAGATATTTAATCTTGACAAATAAGATTTTATTGATACAATTAAATTATAATTTTGACAGAAATCTATTAATTCTAGAGCAGCTTTAAAGCTGCTCTAGAATTATGTATATTATGGATAAAATAAATTTATTGATTTTATTTAGAAAGATGGTGTTGTTTAGTGATTTTGGTTCTGGATGTGGGCAATACTAATATTGTTTTGGGAATATATGATGATGATGATCTTATTTCAGTCTGGAGATTATCTACAGATGATAAAAGAACAGCAGATGAATATGGAGTTCAAGTTATGGAATTATTTTTGCAAAATAATTTAAATTTATCGGATATAAAAGGAGCTATAATATCTTCTGTGGTACCTAATATAATGTATTCACTGGAACATATGGTGATAAAGTATTTTCAGGTTATTCCGGTTATAGTTGGACCAGGAGTGAAAACTGGAATAAATGTAAGGTATGATAATCCAAGGGAGGTAGGAGCAGATAGAATAGTAAATGCTGTAGCTGCCCATGAAATATATAAAAGATCTATAATTATTATAGATTTTGGAACAGCCACTACATTTTGTGCAATCACTGCTAAAGGAGATTATCTAGGAGGAGCTATATGTCCTGGGATAAAGATATCTTCAGATGCACTGTTTGAGAAAGCAGCTAAACTTCCAAGGGTGGAAATTACCAAGCCATCTAATATTATATGTAAGAATACTGTGTCTAGCATACAAGCTGGTATAGTATATGGATATATTGGACAGGTAGATTATATAGTTAAAAATATGAAAAAGGAAATGATGGATTTAGGTGAGGAGGAGCCCTTCATAATAGCTACAGGGGGCCTGGCTAAGCTTATAAAGGAAGGATCTGAATCCATAGATATAATTGATTCCATATTGACATTAACAGGACTTAGAATAATTTACGACAAAAATAAGGAAACGGTGTCTTAATGAAAATAGGAGAAGTAGAATTTGAAAACAATGTATTTTTGGCTCCTATGGCAGGTGTTACTGATAGAGCATTTAGGGAATTGTGTATGGAGATGCAGTGTGGATTTGCTTATACGGAGATGATAAGCGCCAAAGCCCTGTTTTATGGAAATAAAAGAACTCGAGATATGTTTCTTGCATCTCCTAAAGAAGGACCTATAGGTGTGCAAATATTTGGGAGTGATCCACTTATAATGGCTAAAGCCTGCGATTTTTTTAATGACAATGAGCAGATTGGTGTGGTAGATATAAATATGGGGTGTCCGGCTCCTAAAATAGTAAAAAACGGAGATGGATCTGCTCTTATGAAAAATCCACTGCTTGCATCAAAAATAGTAAAAGAGGTAAAAAAGGCTTCTTTAAAACCCGTTACTGTAAAGATGAGAATTGGTTTTGATTTTGACAATATAAATGTGGTGGATTTTGCAAAGAGTATGGAACAATCTGGGGCAGATGCCATAACGGTCCATGGTAGAACTAGTATCCAAATGTATAGTGGTAAGGCCAATTGGGATATAATATGTCAAGTAAAGAAAGCAGTTGAAATCCCAGTAATCGGCAATGGTGATATATTTGCGGCAGAAGATGCAAATGCGATCTTCAACAAAACAAAATGTGATGGGATAATGATTGGAAGAGGAGCTATGGGAAATCCATGGATATTTAGTCAAATACGACAATATATGGAGAAACGTTCTGTTAGATATCCTACTCCAAGAGAAAGAGTGGATGTGTGTATAAAACACTATAACAAATCTATTTATTATAATGGAGAAGACAGGGCAGTAAAAGAGATGAGAAAACACATAGCTTGGTATATAAAAGGCCTGAAAAACAGTAAAGAAATAAAAGACAAAATAAATTATGAAAAGTATAGCGAAAATGTATTTGAAATTTTAGATAAATATAAATGTCTGTTGTAATTTTTAATTTGATGGGAGAATAAGATATTATTGTAAGTAATTTAAGGGGAATAGCAAATGTGAGATCTATTTTGTATGCAAAATCGGATAGAGATGTTTTTTATGATGATAATAGTTTTTGGGGAAGGATAAAAGATAGATTCAAAATAAGAATGGAGGAAAAGCTTTTTATAAAGGAATTTGGATTAAAAATTGGAATTATGAAATTCCCTCTAAATATCAATATGAATTCCTATAGAAATAACATTTTAAAGGCCCAAAAAATATCTAAAATAAAAGATATATGCTTAGTACCAAAAATATATAGATATTTGGACTATAATTTATATAATAAATTTCAAAGAGAATTAATGGCCTTTAGTATTGTAAGAAGTTCAAAAATCATACTTAGAAATAAAAAAAAGAGTATAAGGCATAGCTGTGTAGTTATTTATGACGCTTCAAAACCTATTTTATTTGATACTATATGTTTTTTAGCTAAAGAAGCCAAGTTTATAGTGCTGCTTTCCCCAGATATAGTGAAAGCAAACGAACTTAGGCAATATATTACAGCAAATTATGGTGTAACACCTATAGTTACCTCTGACATGAATTTTTCTTTTAAAAGTGCAGATTTTATTATAACTTCTGAAAGAATCAGTGCAGACAATAATAAGTATATATGGTATTTGGATAATAGTTATATACCATGTTATAAAAATAATATTATAGTAAATGATATTGAGTATAAAATTCCATGGGATTTTAAGTATGGTAACATATCCTTCGAGCTTTTAGGTTCTATACTTTGCCAGCTGGGTGAAAAAGATGTGGAGAAGTCTTTACAATCCAATGGCGTATTTTTAAATAAAATAAAATTCAATAAGGATGAATTGATTTTGTAAAAATATAGGCATTTATAAGATTAGTGTAGAGGAGATCTTATTACGTTGACATTATAATAGTGCTGTTTTATAATTACTTAAATGATAATTGTGAAGATTAATTAAAGTACAATAAATCTGAAAAAGTTATGGGATATGGGAGAGGTTTATATAAATTATTGAAAGGGGAGAGTGGAATGAGTGCATTAAAAAAATATGTGATGACCTATGAGGGAATAAGAAAACTTGAACAGGAATTAGAAAATTTAAAAACAGTTAAAAGAAAAGAAATTACTGAAAAAATTAAAATGGCTCTTTCATTTGGAGATTTAAGTGAAAATTCGGAGTATGATAGTGCTAAAAATGAACAAGCATTTGTGGAAGGAAGGATAGTTCAACTTGAAAATATGCTGAAAAATGCTACTATAGTAGATGAGGATGAAATTCCACCGGATATAGTGAATGTAGGTTCCATTGTAAAGGTAAAGGATTATGATCTTGAAGAAGAAGTTGAATATTTAATTGTAGGATCTGCAGAGGCCGATCCCGTTAATAATAAAATATCCAATGAGTCACCTGTGGGTAAAGGACTTATGGGAAAAAGAGAGGGAGACATACTTGAAATACAGATTCCAGATGGAATTAGCAAATATGAAATACTAAGCATAAGAAGATAATTGGAGGG
Organism: Clostridium moutaii; assembly: GCF_041205085.1. Lineage (NCBI taxonomy): Bacteria > Bacillati > Bacillota > Clostridia > Eubacteriales > Clostridiaceae > Clostridium > Clostridium moutaii. Next base: position 5,709 of record NZ_JBGEWD010000028.1, on the reverse strand, counting down.
TAATGTTGATGGCAAAAGATGAAAAAAACACACATATACTGGAAGAAAATTCCAATGAGCTGATAAAGGAGAGACTTCAAAAATTAGCAGCTTTAAAAGAAGAAGGGAAAGATCCCTTTGAAGTTTATAAAGTAGAAAGAACTCATACTTCTGAGGAAGTGAGAAATAATTATGAAACCTTAGAGGGAAAAAATGTAACTGTTGCAGGGAGATTGATATCAAAAAGAGTTCATGGCAAAGCTGGTTTTTCAGATTTGTATGACAGATATGGAAAAATTCAGCTGTATATAAAAATAAATGATGTAGGTGAAGATAAGCTTAAAGAATATAAGTCCTATGATATAGGAGATATTTTATCTGTAACAGGTAGAGTATTTAAAACTAAAACAGAAGAAATAACAATTCATATTACAGATTTTGAACTGGTAGCTAAGTCTCTCAAGCCGCTTCCAGAAAAATGGCATGGATTAAAAGATCCAGATTTAAGATATAGACAGAGATATGTGGATTTAATAATAAACAGTGATGTTAGAGATACTTTCTTGAAGAGAACTGCTATAATAAAATCAATAAGAGAATTCCTAGATAATAAGGACTATATAGAAGTGGAGACCCCAATACTTTCATCAATAGCTGGAGGAGCTGCAGCAAAACCCTTTACAACCCATCATAATGCACTTGATATAGATATGTATTTAAGAATTGCTACAGAACTATACCTTAAAAGACTTATAGTTGGGGGCTTTGAAAAAGTATATGAAATTGGTAAGTGCTTTAGAAATGAAGGTATGGATATAAGACATAATCCAGAATATACATCTATTGAGTTATATGAAGCTTTCGCAGATTATAATGATATGATGGAAATTACTGAAAATATGGTTGCATATGTATGTGAGAAAGTTCTTGGTACTACAAAAGTAGTTTATGAAGATACAGAAATAGACTTTAAACCGCCATGGAAGAGAATCACTATGGTAGATGCAGTTAAAAAGTTCGCAGGTGTGGACTTTGATGAAGTGAAAGATGATGAGCAAGCTAGAGAAATTGCTAAAGAAAAACATATTGAATTAAAGAAGGAATTGAAGGATTGTTCAAAAGGCGACATATTGGATGCCCTATTTGAAGAGTTTTGCGAAGAGAAGTTTATTCAACCTGCTTTTGTGATGGATTATCCTGTTGAAATATCACCTCTTACTAAAAAGAAAAGGGGTAATCCTAAGTTTACAGAAAGATTTGAAGGATTTGTATTTGGAAGAGAAATATGTAATGCCTATTCAGAATTAAATGACCCTATAGTTCAAAAGGAAAGATTTATGCAGCAGCTAAAAGAAAGAGAATTAGGTGATGATGAGGCATATATGATGGATGAAGATTTCTTAAATGCACTTGAAATAGGCATGCCTCCGACTGGAGGTTTGGGAATAGGTATAGATAGACTGGTAATGTTTTTAACAGATTCCTATTCTATAAGAGATGTTATACTTTTCCCTACAATGAAACCAAATCAGCAGCAGTAAGTTTGATAACATCACTATAATTGTTATTTTATTACTGAAATTAAATATATGTGACATGGTTTAAAATCCAGGGGTTTTTTATTAATTTAGGAGCCCTTGGATTTTTTATAGTAAACTCTTAAATTTATTATCTTTTGAATATAAAATATATTGCATTTTTAAAATTGCATGATATAATTATACATGTAAGTCNTTTTTTATAGTAAACTCTTAAATTTATTATCTTTTGAATATAAAATATATTGCATTTTTAAAATTGCATGATATAATTATACATGTAAGTCGTTCCGTGGTAGCTCAATGGTTGAGCATTCGGCTGTTAACCGAAGGGTTGGAGGTTCGAGCCCTCTCCACGGAGCCATTTTATTTTGTGGATTTCAGTGACTTAATATTTACATTTGCATACAATAGGGTATAATAAGAGTTATATGAATAATTTAATAAATAGCTATGATAAAGAATAGTAGCAATATAAATTTCTAAAGAGAAGTTGTGGATGGTGTAAACAACGAAATTTTTTGTGAAGGGGCTTTTGAGCTGAGTATTTCAAAGATGAGCTTGTGCTAAAAAGGGTGGAACCGCGGAGATAATTCGTCCCTTTGAAGTAGGCCCTTTTTTTATACCCAAAATTGCAGTTTGTATTCTGCTAATAATTGATTATCAAGTGATTTTTAGGTTCAGGTGGAGCTTGCTCATAAGAAATACTTTTCGTATCTGAACCTTAGAAGAGCTTATCCAGGGGTGTAGCAGTGCTTATCATTCCATGCTGTACGAAGCCGGGAGTGTTAGCAATGGCAGCCATCGGATAAAAATTCAATAAATTATTGAGAGGAGAAATTATAATATGGCTTTTGAAAAAACTATGGATAAGGTAGTGGCTTTGGCTAAAAACAGGGGATTTGTGTATCCTGGCTCAGATATATATGGAGGGCTTGCCAATACATGGGACTATGGACCTGTTGGAGTGGAACTGAAAAATAATGTAAAGAGGGCCTGGTGGAAGAAGTTTGTTCATGAAAATGAGCACAATGTAGGAATAGATTGTGCAATACTTATGAATAGTGAAGTTTGGGTGGCCTCAGGTCATGTGGGAAACTTCACCGATCCTCTTATGGATTGTAAAGAATGTAAGGCCAGGTTTAGAGCGGATAAATTAGTTGAGGAGCACATGACGTCAAAAGGAGTGGAGAAGGCCAGTGCAGATGGATGGAGCAATGAAAAGTTAAAAAAATATATAGATGATAACAATATTGTCTGTCCTAGCTGTGGGAAAAAGAATTTTACTGACATTAGACAATTTAATCTTATGTTTAAAACATTTCAGGGAGTTACGGAGGATTCGAAGGCAGAAATATATTTGAGACCTGAAACAGCCCAAGGTATATTTGTAAACTTTAAAAATGTCCAGAGAACAAGTAGAAAAAAGATACCTTTTGGTATAGCTCAAATAGGCAAGGCATTTAGAAATGAAATAACTCCAGGAAATTTTACTTTTAGAACTAGAGAATTTGAGCAAATGGAGCTGGAATTTTTCTGTAAACCTGGAAGCGATTTGGAATGGCATAGTTATTGGAAGGATTATTGTTGGAAGTTTTTATTGAATCTTGGCATGAAAGAGGAAAATATAAGATTTAGAGATCATGACAAGGAAGAACTTTCTCATTATAGTAATGCTACTTCTGATATTGAATATTTATTTCCTTTTGGATGGGGAGAACTTTGGGGTGTGGCAGACAGAACAGATTATGATTTGACCCAGCATCAAAATCATTCAGGAAAAGACATGACATATATGGATCCTATCACTAAGGAAAAATATATACCGTATTGTATAGAACCTTCTGTAGGAGCAGATAGGGCAGTGCTTGCATTTTTAGTTGATGCCTATGATGAAGAAGAACTGGAAGGAGGAGATGTAAGAACAGTATTACATTTTCATCCGGCAATAGCCCCATTTAAAGCAGCAGTTCTTTGTCTTAGCAAGAAACTATCAGAGAAATCTTTGGAAGTTTATAATATGCTGAAAAAAGATTTTAATATAGATTATGATGATGCAGGAAGTATAGGAAAGAGATATAGAAGAGAAGATGAAATTGGAACTCCTTATTGTATAACTGTAGACTTTGATACTATAGAAGATAATACTGTTACTATAAGAGATAGAGATACAATGAAACAATTTAGAATTAAAATAGAAGAATTGAAAGGATTTATACAAGGGAAAATACAATTTTAATGATATGTCCAACTGATTTTGAGATATAAAAATCAGTTGGACATATTTCATATATAAGAAATCATCTGAATAATAGACAAAAAATTCACCGAATAATCGTGATTATTCGGTGAATTAGGGTTTAATCATGGGGATATGTTATATGTTTAATTAAAACTTGGGGAATTATATTAATGTTCCTTACGGCACAAACATAGTATAGCATAATAGGATAATAATTTTCAATAGTCAACAATAAAGTTGTTAAATTAAATATTTTCTCATAATTTTGACTATACTCGACATGCTTTAATTTAATAATAGGTAAATGGTTTAATAGGAATATATTCATGTCGGGCAAACTCCACCGTATCCGAGAATCGCTTGATAATTGGAAGTATATTATTTTACAATATGTTGTGCTATTATATAATCAAAATATAAATTATTGTAATAAGTCTGGTATGGAGGTAATTTTATGAAAAAAGATTTCAATGAGTTTAAAAAGTTTATAAAAGGTAAAAAAACAGCGGTAGTTGGTATAGGAATAAGCAATAGGCCTTTAATTAATTTTTTATTGAGTTTAGGTGCAGAAGTTACTGCTTTTGATAAAAAGAGTGAAAATCAATTAGGAAAAATAGCAAAAGAATTTAGAGAAAAAAATATAGATCTGGTATTAGGTGAAGATTACCTTCATAATCTAAATGAGTTTCAGGTGATATTTAAAACACCTTCTATGAGAATAGATGATCCATATCTTGTGAAGGCTAAACAAAATGGAGCATATATAACTTCTGAGATGGAGGAATTTATTAAATATTGTCCTGCTAAAATATATGGAGTGACTGGAAGTGACGGCAAAACTACTACTACTACCATTATATATAATATTTTAAAAGACCATGGATATAAGACTTGGATTGGAGGAAACATAGGTACTCCATTATTCACCAGGATAAATGAAATGAAAAGTGAAGATAAGGTAGTTTTGGAATTATCCAGTTTTCAATTAATGACTATGAATGTTTCACCTGAAGTTGCAGTTATAACTAATATTAGTCCTAATCATTTAGATATTCACAAGGACATGAATGAATATGTAAATGCTAAAAAGAATATATTCAGATATCAGGGTAAGAAAGACTTGCTTGTGCTCAACAGAGATAATGACATAGTGAATTCCATGGTGCCGGAAGCTGTAGGCAGTGTAATACAATTTAGCAGTAAAAGAATGCTAAATGAAGGAGGATATTTAAAAGATAATAGTCTGTATATAGATGAAAATGAGGTTTGTAAAATAAAAGAAGTGAAGCTTAAGGGAATGCATAATGTGGAAAACTTTTTAGCGGCTTTTTGTTCAATAAAGGATGATGTGGATATTGAAAATATGAGAAAGGTTGCTGTCAATTTTTCCGGAGTGGAGCATAGGTGTGAATTTGTAAGAAGTGTAAATGGAGTGAAATACTATAATGATTCCATTGCTTCAAGTCCTACTAGGACTCTAGCCGGACTTAGAGCTTTTGAAAAACCTGTTATATTAATAGCAGGTGGATATGATAAAAAAATACCTTTTGATACTCTGGCAGAGGAAGGATATTCGAAGATCAAAACTTTAATACTTATGGGAGCTACAAGAGAAAAAATCAAGCTGTCCTTTGATAAATTAAAAAATGAAAAGGGAATTAAGGTACCCATAGTTATGGTGGATTCTTTATCTGATGCAGTTAATAAAGCAAAGGAGTTGGCGGATAAGGGAGATATTATTACTCTTTCGCCTGCCTGCGCTAGCTTTGACATGTTCCCTAACTTTGAAGTTAGAGGAAATAGTTTTAAGGATATAGTGAATAATCTATAAAAACCTAGTGAATCAGCCACATCAGAACGTAAATTTTGATGTGGCTGATTGTTTTATGCATAAAGATAACTATTCCTGGTGTATCGGTATGCGAATATTGGAGGAAAAGATATATTATA
>NZ_JBGEWD010000027.1:0-28022 GCF_041205085.1 Clostridium moutaii | reverse complement strand
TTAAGCTATTCTGAACGCACCTGCACAGCAGGTGGTTTTCTTTTGCGCAAAAAAGTTAAAATGCCATAAGGGCATTTTAACAAAATCTTTTAATGAAATATCATTTTTCTCAGTTTCTTTTCTGTTAGTGCTACGGCTTCATACATTGCATAAGCCAAAATTGAAAGAATTATTATGCTTAACATAACCGTGTCAAGCTGGGATATCTGTCCACCATATATTATTAAGAATCCAAGGCCTTCTTTTGCCACCAAGAATTCTCCCATTATTACCCCAACCCAGGAAAGTCCGACATTTATCTTCAGGGAAGATACTAAAGTAGGTATGGAAGCTGGGATTATCAGATAAGTTAAAATTTGAAGCTTTGAGGAACCAAAAGTTTGAAGAAGTTTAATTTTATCCTTATCTACTTCTTTGAAGCCATTTAAAACAGTCAGTATAGTTACGATTACCGAAATCAATACAGTCACTAAAATAATAGCAGGTATACCGTTACCTACCCAAAATATTATTATAGGTGCTAAGGCAACTTTAGGAAGGGCATTTAACACTACTACATAGGGATCCAATACATCTGAAATGAAATCGGACCACCAGAGAAGTATGGCAATTAAGGTACCAATAAAAGTACTGAGTAAAAAGCCCAATATTGTTTCAAAACAGGTTATGCCAATATGTTTAAATAAATCTCCTTCAGTATAAAGTTTTACAAGGTTTTTTAACATCCTGGAGGGAGTACTGGTTAAAAAAGGATCTATCCACCCCAAATCTCCCGCAATTTCCCATAGGACAAAAAAAGCTATTAAAATTGTCAACCTGCTTATTATGACTTTTTTCTTTCGGTTAGTAACATTTTTTAAATATACTTCACGTTCTTTTATATAATTCATAATTAATGGTTCAACTCCTTCCAAATACTGTTGAAGTAAATTCTAAACTTGGGATCTTCCCTGCATTTTAAAGGGGAATCATGATATTCTTCAAAATTTATGTCGTATATCTTTTTCAATTTTGCAGGCCTTTTGGAAAGGACTATAATTCTATTTGACATTGATATAGCTTCGGAAATATCATGAGTTACCATTATGGCAGTTTTACCTTCTTTTTTTATTATCTTAAATATTTCATCACTTATATTTAATCTGGTTTGATAATCTAAGGATGAAAATGGTTCATCTAACAGAAGAAATTCCGGTTCCATTGCCAGAGTTCTTATTAAAGCTACTTTTTGTCTCATACCACCGGACAATTCTTCGGGATAATGATAAATAAAATCCCATAAACCATAATTTTTTAACATGGACACTATTTTATCTTTATATTTGTCTATAGGTTTATGCTGTATTTTAATGCTGAGCAGTACGTTATCCCATACACTTAACCACTCAAATAGTTGATCCTTTTGAAACATATATCCCATTTTGGAAGAAAAAGAAGTTAATTTTTCATTATCTATATATATTTCACCATTTGATGGTTTTATAAGACCTGATATTATATTTAAAAGAGTAGTTTTGCCGCATCCAGAGGGCCCTACTATACTTAAAAATTCACCTTTTTCTACAGTGAAATTTATATTTTCCAATGCTTTAGTAGAATTTTTGGGTGAATGATAGTTCATATAGATGTTATTGACAATTAACTTATTCAAGATACCATCTCCTAACAACTGTGTTTTGCGGTATTAAAAATAGGTCGAAATTTTAATATTACCGTATTTAATATAGGCAAAAATTAAGTCATAGTCTATTATATGAATGAGTACAATATGGTGTTAAAAATCCGTGTTATCCAGGAGATTATTATAAGATTTAAATATGTGGAATATATTAGAATTGCACATGCGTATACATATGTTATAATATAGATAAAGATATTTTACAGATGTACTTTTTTGTGACCTAGAAAGTAGGGGTAATAGTTTAACCGTATATATAAAAGTAGGGTTATTTTTTATATTATATGAAAATATATGGTATAATAAAAAGTATATTTAATAATATTCATTATTAGCTAAATATGTAATGCGTCTGAATTTGTAGACTATATATCATTTTAAAGTCTATAAATTTGGTCTAAATTATTAATTTTAAAAGGTGATTAGTTATGAAAAATTTATTTCACGTAGGTCTTGATATAGGTTCAACTACAGTAAAGATAGTGGTATCGGATATAAGGGATAGTATAATTTACAAAACATATCAAAGACATTTTTCTGATATAAAAAATACTATAGCTAAAGTTATTAAAGATACCTATGTAAAGCTAAAGGATTCAGATATCACTATAATGGTTACAGGGTCTGGAGGAATGTCTGTATCTAAATGGCTTAATATACCATTTATACAGGAAGTTGTAGCTTGCACTAATACTATAGAAAGATTTATTCCAGATACTGATGTCGCAATAGAATTAGGCGGTGAAGATGCCAAGATAACCTTTTTTGATGATGGAATTGATCAGAGAATGAATGGAACTTGTGCAGGTGGAACTGGAGCGTTTATAGATCAGATGGCATCCCTGCTTCAAACAGATGCTAAGGGGTTAAATGAGCTGGCCAAAAATTATAAGGTAATTTATCCTATAGCTGCTAGATGCGGTGTATTTGCCAAAACCGATGTACAACCACTTTTAAATGAAGGTGCTGCAAAAGAAGATATTGCAGTATCTATATTTCAGTCAGTGGTAAATCAAACAATAAGTGGACTTGCTTGTGGAAAATCTATAAGGGGTAATATAGCATTTTTAGGTGGACCACTATATTTTTTATCTGAACTGAGAAAAAGATTTATAGAAACTTTAAAACTTACAGATAAGCAGGTAATTTTCCCGGAGGATTCCCAATTATTTGTGGCACTTGGTGCTGCTATTTCATCTAAAGATGAGAAACCTATTTCTTTTAAAACTTTGATAGATAGGCTTCCGGATTTAAACAGGTCTTCAAGTGACGAAGTACAAATACTCAGGCCTCTTTTCAAAGATGAAAATGAATTAGAGGAATTTGAGAAAAGGCATAATAAGAATTCAGTAAAGAAAAGAAATTTAGATGAGTTCAGTGGGAACTGTTATTTGGGAATAGATGTAGGTTCTACCACCACTAAGGCAGTTCTAATAGATGAATATGGAAATTTGTTATATTCTTTTTATGGAAGCAATAAGGGAAATCCTTTAAAATCCACAGTAAATATATTAAAAGATATGTATAAAAAATTACCTGAAAACGCTAATATAGTAAATTCAACGGTTACGGGGTATGGAGAAGGCCTTGTAAAGTCAGCTTTATCTGTAGATATAGGTGAAGTTGAAACTATTGCTCATTATAAAGCAGCAGAATTTTTCCAGCCTGGAGTAGACTTTATATTGGATATTGGTGGACAGGATATGAAATGTCTGAAAGTAAAAGATGGAGTAATCGACAGTATAATGTTAAATGAAGCTTGTTCATCCGGGTGTGGGTCTTTTATAGAGACTTTTGCTAGATCCCTAAATATGAGTGTAAAAGATTTTGCAAAATCCGCAGAAAATTCTAAGAAGCCTGTGGATTTGGGATCCAGATGTACCGTATTTATGAACTCACGAGTTAAACAGGCCCAGAAAGAAGGAGCTTCTGTAGGAGACATCTCAGCAGGGCTTTCTTATTCAGTTATAAAAAATGCATTATTTAAGGTAATAAAGATAAGAGATCCTAAAAAATTGGGCAAAAAAATAATAGTTCAGGGAGGAACGTTTTACAATAATGCCATATTGAGAGCTTTTGAAATCATATCCGGGCGGGAAGTAGTAAGACCAGATATAGCAGGTCTCATGGGAGCATTTGGAGCTGCTATTATTTCCAAGGAAAGATTTGAAGCGGAGCATAAAACCACCCTGTTAAGTCCAGCCCAATTAGATAAATTTTCTACAGAAAGTACTATGAGAAGATGTGGAAAATGTGCTAATAATTGTCTTCTGACTATAAATAGATTTTCAGATGGAAAGGAATTTATATCGGGAAATAGATGTGAAAGAGGAGCAGGACTGGAAAATAGAACTGCAGATATACCGAATCTATATGATTATAAATACAAGAAAGTATTTGACTATGTCCCTCTCAAAAAAGATAGAGCAAAGAGGGGGCAAGTGGGCATACCCAGAGTTTTAAATTTATACGAAAATTATCCATTTTGGTTTACTTTTTTTACTGAATTAGAATTTAGAGTAGAATTATCTGCCCGTTCTTCAAAACACATTTATGAACTTGGAATAGAAACAATACCTTCTGAATCAGCTTGCTATCCTGCAAAAATAGTTCATGGTCATATAATGAATTTAATACAAAGAGGAATAAACTTCATATTTTATCCTTGTATACCTTATGAGCAGAAGGAGCAGGAAAAAGCTAATAATAACTATAATTGTCCAATGGTAACTTCTTATCCTGAAGTTATAAAAAATAATATGGATATAATTAAAGAGAAACATATTAATTTTAAAAATCCATTTTTACCGTTGGATAATAAAGAAAGGCTTAAAGAAAGACTTGTAGAGGAGCTAGAGGAATTTCACATACCTGAAAAAGAAATATTCAATGCGGTGGATAAGGCATTTGAAGAAGATAGAAAAGTTAAGTTGGATATAAGAGCAAAGGGAGAAGAAGTATTAAATTATCTTAAAAAGACCGGTAAAAAGGGAATAGTGCTGGCGGGAAGACCATATCATATTGATCCTGAAATAAATCATGGAATACCAAATATAATTACATCCTATGGTATGGCAGTGTTTACTGAAGATTCAGTAGCTCATCTCGGTATGGTAGAAAGGCCTTTAAGGGTGGTGGATCAATGGGTTTATCATTCTAGACTGTATGCTGCAGCAAGCTTTGTAACTACTCAGGATGATCTGGAACTTGTGCAATTGAATTCCTTTGGTTGTGGATTGGATGCAGTAACTACAGATCAGACACAGGAAATACTCAATAGATACGGGAAAATATATACAGTATTAAAAATTGATGAGGGAAGTAACCTTGGAGCAGTTAAAATAAGGATACGTTCCTTAAAAGCAGCTCTTGAAGAGAGAGAAAAAGCAGGTTTCAAGCCTCATAAAATTGAGAATAATTATAAGAAAGTAGTATTCACTAAAAAGATGAAAAAAAATCATACTATATTATGTCCTCAAATGTCACCTATACATTTTCAATTTTTACAGGAAGCATTTAGAAAGTCAGGTTATAATTTAAAGGTGCTGCCCTCGGTAGATAAAAAAGCTGTTGAAGAAGGATTAAAATATGTAAATAATGATGCTTGTTATCCTTCTATAATAGTGGTGGGACAGTTAATAGAAGCATTAAAATCTGGAAAATATGACTTGAACAATACTTCTGTAATAATGTCTCAAACGGGGGGCGGCTGCAGGGCCACTAATTATATAGGATTTTTAAGAAAAGCCTTAAAAGAAGCTGGAATGCAAAATATACCTGTAATATCATTGAATGTAGTGGGAATGGAAAAAAATCCTGGATTTAAGATCACACCGCAGCTTGTAAATAAATCCATAATGGCACTTTTATATGGAGATTTACTTATGAGAGTACTTTACAGAGTAAGACCTTATGAAGAAATACCGGGATCTGCAAATTTACTTTATGAAAAATGGGTTGAAAAGTGCAAGAAAAATGTTGCCAATGGTGTCCATAGAGAATTTAAAGAAAATATTTACAATATAGTAGAGGATTTTGACAATTTGAGAATAAGGAATGTACAAAAACCAAAAGTGGGAGTAGTGGGAGAAATATTGGTCAAGTTTCATCCCACAGCCAACAATAACATTGTGGATACTTTGGAAAAAGAGGGAGTTGAAGCAGTAGTACCTGATTTGACGGACTTTTTTCTGTACTGTGCTTATGATGCTAAATTTAAATACAGATATTTATCTGGAAGTTATTTAAATACCATTATAAAAGGTGGAACAATAAAATTTATTGAACACTTTAGACGGCATATGAGAAATGCACTCAAAAACAGTAAAAGGTTTGGGCCACCATCTAATATTGCTCAATTGGCAGAGTATGCTTCTAAAATATTGTCTATTGGAAATCAAACAGGAGAAGGTTGGTTTTTGACGGCTGAAATGATAGAACTTATAAAAAGTGGAGCAAAAAATATTGTGTGTATGCAACCTTTTGCATGTTTACCTAATCATGTAACAGGTAAGGGAATGATAAAGGAGCTGAAAAGAAGATATCCAGGCAGTAATATTGCAACTATAGACTATGATCCGGGTGCAAGTGAGGTAAATCAACTAAATAGGTTAAAACTCATGTTGTCAGTGGCATTTAAATCCATGGAAGATGAAGTGATAGTAGAAAGCCATAAAAAGAGTTTAGTTCCTAAAGCAGTGCTTGTAGAGGATGCAAACAAATAGAAAAAGTATAAAGTTCAAAGAACAAATATCAAATAATGAAGATTTTCGGTTTGCCATCGAAAATCTTCATTTACTATATACTCTTCACTATTAATTTTTCACTGTAATATATTATAATCTAAAAAGTTTTAACATAATTTTAGTAGCAGTCATATTATGAATAGATATTAAAATTGGTTTTTGGAGGATATATGATAAGAAAAAAATTTGGAATCTATTCTGTTTTGTTGTGTTTTATATTTGTAGTTACTATTTTTACAGCTTGTGGCAGCAGTAAAAAAGATGATAAGGCTCTAGTTAATATAAAACTAAACGAAGTTGCCAGATCCGCATTTTATGCCCCTATGTATGTGGCGATAAACCAGGGAATGTTTAAAGAGCAGGGTATAAATATAGACCTTACAACGGGACAGGGAGCGGATAAAACAATGCAGCAGGTATTGAGCGGAAGCTGTGACATAGGATTTTGTGGCCCAGAACAGGTAATATATATATATAATCAAAAACGAAAGGATTTTCCTGTATTATTTGCCCAGCTAACTACTACAGATGGCTCTTTTTTAGTGGGCAGAAATGCACAAAAAGATTTTAAATGGGAATCTGTCAGGGGAAAGACCATAATTGGTGGAAGACCTGGTGGAGTTCCAGAAATGGCATTGGAATATGTACTTAAAGAAAATGGTATACAACCAGGAAAAGATGTAAACTTAATAACCAATTTAGCTTATACCGCAACAGCCGGTGCATTTAAGGCAAATACAGGAGATTATGTGGCTCTTTTTGAACCAACTGCCAGTATGCTGGAAAAGGATAAGAATGGTTATATAGCAGCCTCAGTAGGTCAATCTGCAGGTGTATTGCCTTATACCTGTTATTTTGCCACCAAGTCTTATATATCAAAAAATCCTGAAACAATACAAAAATTCACAAATGCTATTCATAAGGGTCAGATATGGGTTCAAAAACACAATGATAAAGAAGTGGCTGAAGCCATAAAATCCTTTTTCCCGGGGACTGATGAAGGTGTATTAAAATCTGTAATAAAAAACTACAGGAATATAAAAGCCTATGCTGATACTCCTGTTATAAAAGAACAAAATTTAAATAGACTTATGAATATAATACAATCATATAAATCAGATTTAATACCTGAAAAGCCTCCTTTTGATAAGATAGTCAATAATTCTTTTGCAGAAAAAGCCCTTAAGTAAACGTGATTCTAAGCCGAACTCATGGCCGTATAAGTTTGGCTTAGAAAATATTTATTTTAAATTTCATATGTTCACAGCAATATAATTTTGATATAATAGTAGAAAATATAAATGATAGGTGATGTGGCCTTTGAACAGTGAATATTTAAAATATATAAAGGAATATACTTTAAAAGTTGATTTCGCGAGAATGGAAAATGATATGTTCTACTTCGAAAAAATATATAGGGAAATAAGTATGAAATTTGAAAGCATGTACGGATTTTCCTATAATGAAATGGATGAGGCTTATATTCCAGGTACACTTTTAGGTGTTGGCGGCAAGAAATTTGTTGCTGTATTTTTTATAGAAATAAGAGATGGTGGGAAAAATTATGGAGCCATAGTTTTTCATCCTAAGTATGGACTTATACAGGAAGATGATTTTGAAGAAATTCTTTTAGAAGAAGAATATAAAGATATATTTCCTTATAAATATAGATTAGCTGTAAAGTTGATTAATGATTCTGCTGGAAATATATCTGAAAGATACTAGCTTTTTTGGCAGTTATATATGAAGTGATTCTTAGATTCAGGTGAAGTTTGCTCGTAAGGAATGCTTACCTATTTGAAACTTGTATAAAAATTTCTTGACAGCTTAAAAATTAACGTTATAATAAGAAATGTATCAAATTAAATTTATTAGCTGTGAAAAAGAGGAGTAGGGATAACATTGTATAAAGAGAGAGAAGCTGTTAGTTGAGAGGCTTTTCATATAATATATCCTGAAGGTAGCTTTGGAGCTTCTCTACTGAAATAAAAGTAGGTAGGGGCGGTTTTCTCAATCGTTATTTTTTAAGAGCCTGTAATTTTCAGGAAAAAAGGTGGCAACGCGGGTCTTCGTCCTTTGTGGATGAAGGCTTTTTTATATGTAAGATTATTTTAAACATATTTAAGGAGGAGATCTAATGTCGAAAAGGAAAGATATGGAAACCACTTATAATCCAAAGACATTTGAAGAAAAACTTTATAATAATTGGCAGGAAAAAGGGTATTTTACGCCCCGTGCAGATGATAATAAAAAAACTTATACCATAGTAATACCCCCTCCAAATATTACGGGAAAATTACATCTAGGTCATGCTTTAGATGATACAATTCAGGATATACTGATAAGAACCAAAAGAATGCAGGGATATAATACGTTATGGGTTCCTGGAGAAGATCATGCCAGTATAGCTACTGAGGTAAAGGTGGAAAAGGAACTTTTAAAAGATGGCATTGTAAAAAAGGAAATAGGCCGGGATGCATTTCTTGAAAAGACTTGGGATTGGACTCATGAGTATAGGGAGAGAATAAGAAATCAAGTAAAAAAACTTGGGTGTTCTGTAGATTTCACAAGAGAGAGATTTACTATGGATGCAGGACTTAACAAGGCCGTGAAAAAGTTCTTTGTCAAATTATATAATGATGGACTTATATATCAGGGAAATAGAATAATAAATTGGTGTCCAAAATGCCGCACTGCTATATCGGATGCAGAAATTGAATACAACGAGCAGCAGGGATGCTTCTGGCACATAAGGTATAAGGTAGTTGAAAGTGATGAATATTTGGAGATTGCCACTACAAGGCCGGAGACCATGTTTGGTGACACAGCTATTGCAGTTAATCCTAAGGATGAAAGGTATAAGCATTTAGTTGGCAAGACTGCTGTACTTCCTATTGTAAATAGAGAAATACCAATAGTTGCTGATGATTATGTAGACATGGAGTTTGGTACAGGAGCAGTTAAAATAACTCCTGCACATGATCCTAATGATTATTATGTAGGTAAAAGACATAATTTGCCCGAAATTGTAATAATGAATGAAGATGGAACAATAAAGCTTCCAGGAAGCAAATATGATGGAATGGATAGATACGAAGCTAGAAAATTACTGGTGGAGGATTTGAAAGAACAGGGATTTTTGGTAAAAATAAAAGAACACATGCATAATGTAGGATGTCATGACAGATGTGGAACTACCATTGAACCAATGATTTCAAAACAATGGTTTGTAAAAATGAAGCCTTTGGCAAAACCGGCTATGGATGTGGTAAAAAACAAGAAAATTAAATTTATACCTGAAAGGTTTGAAAAGACTTATTTTAACTGGATGGAAAACATTCAGGATTGGTGTATTTCAAGGCAGCTTTGGTGGGGCCATAGGATTCCCGTATGGTATTGTAAAGACTGCGGCCAGGTTATAGTAAGCGACACTAATCCTACAAAATGCAGTAAATGTGGTTCAGATAATCTGGAGCAGGATAAAGATGTACTGGATACCTGGTTCAGTTCTGCACTATGGCCTTTTTCAACACTAGGCTGGCCTGACAATACAGAAGACTTAAAATGTTTTTACCCGAATAATACTTTGGTTACGGGATATGACATAATATTTTTCTGGGTGGCGCGAATGATATTTTCAGGTATATACTGTATGGATGATATTCCCTTTGAAAATGTACTTATACATGGAATTGTAAGAGACTCTCAAGGAAGAAAAATGTCTAAGTCTCTTGGAAATGGTGTTGATCCTATAGAAGTAATAGAACAATATGGGGCAGATGCACTTAGATTTGCATTGATCACAGGAAATGCACCTGGTAATGATATAAGATATTATCCGGAAAAAGTAGAGGCTTCTAGAAATTTTGCCAATAAAATATGGAATGCATCCAGATTTGTACTTATGAATTTAGATCAGGATGTAATGAATAAGTATAGAAATTGCAAGGATTATAGTAGTGCAGATAAGTGGATATTGTCTAAAGTAAATACACTAATAAAAGAAGTGACATATAATATAGAAAAATTTGAAATTGGAATAGCTGCGCAGAAAATATATGATTTTATCTGGGGTGAGTTTTGTGATTGGTATATAGAACTAGTTAAACCGGCCATGTATGGTGAAGATGAACAGGCCAAGGGAGTAGCTTATAATGTATTGAACAAGGTGCTTACTGTAAGCTTACAATTACTTCATCCTATTATGCCATTTATAACAGAAGAAATATATACTCATCTTTATACAGAATATGATTCCATAACTATATCAAAATGGCCGGAATATGATAATAAACTTAGAGACTTAAAGGCAGAAGAGGATATGGAATATATTATAGAAGCCATCAAGGCTATTAGAAATGTTAGAACTGAAATGAATGTTCCATTTTCAAGAAAAGCTAAGATAATGGTATGGGTAACTGAAAAGAATGCATTGGAGTCATTTAAGAATGGAGAGGATTACTTCAGAAAACTGGCTTCAGCAAGTGAATTGGAGTTTTTAAACAGTAAAAACGATGTCCCGGAGAATGTTGTGTCGGAAGTTACTAGAGGGGCAGAATTATTTATTCCACTTTTGGATTTGGTAGATAAGGATAAAGAAATTGAAAGGTTGAATAAAGAGAAAGAAAAATTGGAGAATGAGATAAAAAGAGTTGAGAAAAAGCTCTCAAATGAAAGATTTATTTTAAAGGCACCTAAAGATGTGGTAGATGGGGAGAAGGCAAAAGGTTGTAAATATAAAGAAATGCTTGGAACTGTAATGGAGAGATTGCAGAATTTAAAATAAAAACATGGGGATGTGCTACGATGAACTATGAAGAGACATTGAATTATATAGAAGGTATAGCTAAATTCGGAAGCAATTTTGGGCTTAATAGAACTGAAAAAATGTTAGAACTGCTAGGTAATCCTCACAAGAAAATAAAAACTATACATGTGGCAGGTACTAATGGAAAAGGTTCTATTACAGCCATGATAAGCAAAATATTAATGGAAGCTGGATTTAAAGTAGGTATGTATACTTCACCTTACCTGGAAGTGTTTGAAGAGAGAATTCAGATAAATGGGGATAACATACCTAAAGATGATTTAAGCAGGGTAATCACAAAAGTAGCTGGGATTGTAAAAGAAGTTATAAAACTTGGATATGATAATCCCACTGAATTTGAAATAATTACCTGTGCCATGTTCTATTATTTCAAGGAAAAGAAAGTTGACATGGCTGTAATTGAAGTGGGATTAGGGGGAAGACTGGATTCCACAAATGTGATGTTGCCTTTCTCTGAGAAACAAAATGGGGGAGTTATGCTGAGCATAATTTCCTCTATAAGTTATGATCACATGAAGATATTAGGAGATACATTGGGAAAGATAGCTCATGAAAAGGCTGGAATAATTAAACCAGGTATTCCCGTTGTAATGTACCCGGAAGCAGATGAAGCCGGGAAAGTTATAGAGCAGGTATGCAGACAAAAGGGAAGTAAGATTATAAAAGTGCCATTGGATTCTGTAAGGTGTATGGGAAAAGATAAAATTGACAACAACAGTGAAGAATATATACAGCATATAAGTGTACATACGAGAAAAGGAGAGTACAATATTAAATTGTCCCTTCTAGGTAAACACCAATTGATAAATTGTGCTGTGGCTATTTTTGCTGTAGAACAATTATCCAGATATGGCATTGAAATAGATAAATCCGTAATATTAAGAGCTCTCAGTGGGGTAAAATGGATGGGAAGACTTGAAGTGATGAGAAATAAACCTCTGGTGGTGATAGATGGAGCACATAACAGAGAAGGAATTTCTATGCTTAAAGAGAATATAACAAGTTATTTCAATTATAATAGCATGGTGCTCATACTTGGTATATTGGCCGATAAGGAAGTGGATATAATGGTAAAAACCATTGTACCGCTGGCATGGAAGGTTATAGCTGTTACTCCCAATAACATCAGGGCAGAAAGTTCAGAACAGTTAAAATCTGTAATAGAAAAATACAATCCAAGCTGTGAGGCCTTTGACAATTATGAAAGTGCCTATAGGAAAGCATTTTCATATTGTGAAGAAAAAGATCTGCTTTTAGTATCCGGTTCACTTTATATGATAGGGGATATGAGGAAAATTATAAAAAAATACAATAGAATTTAAAGTATAATTTATAAAGGATATAATGGTCAATAAATACATTATATCCTTTTTTGATAAACAGTTTAATAAATATATTATGCGGATTTACTATTTAAAACTAATTCTTTAAGAGCTGTTGCAAATTGATCCGGGCATGAAGTACCCTTCCCATTGCAAGAAATGCCCTGCAGTTTTTTTACTACTTCATCTATATTCATCCCATCTACAAGTTTAGATATAGCCTGAAGATTACCATTGCAACCACCCGTAAAATTTACATTTGTTATTTTATTTTCTACTATATCAAAAGTTATTTGACTTGAACAAACTCCCTTTGTGTTATAAGTATACATCTTATCACCTGATTCCTTTACAAAATAAATCTGTTAGACAAAATAATTATATAATATACCATTAGATTATACAATAAAATAAATTTTCAATTGTTATTACCTATTTTAACAAATATTCATATTATATTTGTGAGGGGGTGATAGTGTTGGATTACCTTTATGTATGCAGCACTTCTTCTGATTTTGTGTCAAAAATTAATTTGGACCATTTCTATGAAGAGAAGAGAATATATTTAAAGCCCAATGATATAATTTACAGGGTGGGGCCTCATGGAATATATAATAATGATAATAAACTCATAACTGCAAACAGATACAATAATACCATATCTATAGTTGATATTAAAAAGGAAATACAAGAAGAAAGCTATTATGTAGGGGCATGTTGTAATGATGTGGTGGTTTATGGCAGCAATGCATATATAATATGCAGTGATTTAAACAGTTTACTGGTTTTTGACCTTAAAGAAAAACAAGTAGTTGAAGAAATCCCCTGTGGAAGTCTTCCTTATAGTATATGCCTAAATAAAGAGAGAAAACTATTATTGATATCCAATATGGAGGATGACAGCATAACTTTAATAAATTGTACCAATAATAAATGTATTAAAAATGTAAGGGTAGGTTCTTATCCTACTAAAGCTATATTTACATTAGACGGACAGCATGTATTAATATGTGAAAGCAACATAGGCTCTGAATTTAGAGGAAGTATAGCCGTCTTATCTTTGAAAAATTATAAAATAATAAATAGGATTATTGTAGGAAATTCACCAATGGATATTTATTGCAGCAGTAGATATTGTTTTGTATCCAATTTTGGCGATGGCACAATAAGTGTTTTAGATATAAACAACTATAAGGAAGAAAAAAAGATAATTGTTGGTGGAATGCCAAGAAATATATTAAAATATAAAGAAAATCTGTATATAGGAGATAATTATAATGATCTTTTAATAAGAATAAATATAAAAAATAAAAATAAAAAATATATACCCATAGGTGGAGAACCTACAGGTATGGTTTTAATTTGAATTTTTAATTGCGCATAAGTAATTCAACGATATTGTAGTATAGATCTGAATAATTTTTCTCCCATTTTTTGCATAATTCCTTAGCTTTTTTGTTAGAATCTACATTTAGCTTTATATTCATTAATGTTGAATTATTTTCTGATATTTTTAAATCTACAGTAAAATTATTTTTAGGATCAACGGTATAGTTAGCATTTATGGAAAGGTTCTTCTTTATGTTTTTAATTTTTGTATTCAAATAGTGCTCTATGGTGTCTATCTTGCCTTTTGAAATTCTATTTCCAAATAACACTAATACTCTTAGGCCCTTTTTGGTAATTACAAATTTATGATTATTTGAACCAGCTGTTTTCTTAATAAAGTTAGAAGATAAAAGCTCATTTAGATATTGCTGAAGAGTAAAATAATTTATAAAGTCATTCTCAAGTATAATTTGTGTTATTTCATTGTTGGAAATAGGAAATTTAATTCTTTTAAATATATAAAGCAGCAATAGTTTATTTTCCGCTAGTTCTAAAGTATCCTCAAACATTTAAAATCCTCTCCATTGAATTTAAAATATAAAAATATATTTATATTATAACATAAAATATTTCAACTTATATTTTGAAATTATTTTATGTGAATAAATTTTTTTGATTTATGTAATATTTATTAATATAAGATACTATATACAATTATAGGAACAAATAATTTTGGAGGAGAAATATTGAAAAGAAGGCTTATAAAGAAAATATTTATGGTATCTGTATTATTGTTTATAGCTGTTGGAGTATCTTTATTTACTAATTACAGGTATAAGGGAACTTTTACAATACTAAACAAAAAATTGCCTATTTATTCTGTTGATACAAAAGAAAAAAAAGTGGCTATGACTTTTGATGTAAGCCTGGGGGAAAATGATTATACTGAAAAAATATTGGATTTATTGGATAAGTATAATATTAAAGCCACATTTTTTGTAGTAGGTGATTGGGTGGATAAAAATCCTGATAAACTGAAAGAAATATATAAAAGGGGACACGAAATAGGAAATCATTCCAATAGACATCCTAATATGACCAACATATCCCAGGAAAAGATTATTGAGGATATAAATATAAATGAAGCTAAAATAAGAAATATAATAGGAACAGGCACCAAGCTGTTTAGATGTCCCGAGGGAGCTTATAATGACAAGGTAATAGATCTGGTAGAGGGTTCAGGATATTATTGCATCCAATGGAATGTAGATAGTATAGATTGGAAAGAACAAGGTGAAGACATTGAATATACAAGGATAATGAAGAATATAAAACCGGGCTCAATATTATTATTTCACAATAGTGCCAAGTATACGCCGGAAAATTTACCTAAGATAATAAAAAACTTAAAGGAAAAGGGATATAAATTTGTTAAGGTAGGGGATTTAATTTATAAAAATAATTATAAGTTGGATCATGCCGGAAAGCAAATAAGTAATTAATATATCTTATATTATAGCAGTTATTGAAAAATACAATAAATATGTATTATAATGTCAGTGAGGTAAAACTATTAGTAAATGAATAATTGGTATAAAAAATTATATCCTGTTAAAAATAATTTTAGATTATATATTTTTGCAGGAGGTAATAAGTTATGAAGGCTATAGAAATTATTGAAAGCAGTGATGATTTTAAAAATCATTTGATAAATCTATTGAATCTAACGGATTTACAGTATAGTGTTCTTACAAATAAAAGTAATGAAAAAATAACAAAATACATGATATTGAATTCTATGAATGAAAAACATGATATTTTGAATGGACGATATTGTTTTATAAATATGGACTTGATAGATGGGAAAAGTAATGATTTGAAAATACATGGTTATATTATAACCTACGGATTAGGGAGCAAAAATACAGTTACCATATCCAGTCTAGATTATAATAGTGGATTTGTATATTGCCTTCAAAGAGATATTGTACAAAATGGTAAGAAAATAATTGAATCTCAGGAAATTCCAATCAACATGGTAATAAATGATATTGATGAGCTGTATGCAGCCATGATAGCTATAACTCTAGGGTTAATGGAAGATAAATATATGTATGTATTGCTTAAAAATAGAATATTTAAGGTTTTAAGCTAAATATTTAAATATTCGTAAGTATATTTTTGTTTTATAATGAATAGTTATATGGTAATGAGATATTTAAAACTAAGGGAAAGAGGGGTTTATGATGGACAATTTAATGTTAAATAATAAGATTTATCTTGAAGGCAGAGTAGTTTCAGAATTAAAATTCAGTCATGAAATGTATGGAGAGGGTTTCTATACCTTTAATATTGAGGTTTCCAGGTTAAGTGAAAGTAAGGATGTACTGTTTATTACAATTTCAGAAAGACTTATAGGAGGGATGAATATTAGTCCGGGAATGGATATTATAGTAGAAGGACAATTGAGATCATACAATAAATTTGTAGATGGAGCAAATAGATTAATATTAACCGTATTTGCAAGAAATATAAGCTTATGTAAAGAAAAAAGTAAAAATCCAAATCAAATTTTCCTCGATGGTTTCATATGTAAAGAGCCGGTTTATAGGACAACTCCTTTTGGAAGGGAGATTTCTGATATGCTGTTAGCCGTAAATAGAGCGTATAATAAATCTGACTACATACCTACTATTGCCTGGGGAAGAAATTCTAGATTTTGTAAATCATTAAAAGTCAGTGATAATATAAGAATTTGGGGAAGATTACAGAGCAGAGAGTACCAGAAGAAAGTATCCGATACAGAAACTATAAAAAAAGTAGCTTATGAAGTTTCAATATCTAAAATGGAAAAAGTAAATAAAAATAATGATAATGAAGAATATGAGGAAAAAGTTTTTGATGAAGATGAAGAAAATTTTCAAGAGGTAAAAAAGGAACAGGGAAACAATTTGGGAGGAAACATAGAGGATAAACGTATATCTTAGATATATTATATAAATAATAACTGATATTTCAGCGGATAAAATAAGATTTTTTAAATCTTATTTTATCCGCTTGGTTTTATATTATTTTATTTTCTATAAAGCTTTATTTTCTTAAATCTGCTAAAATTTCAGTTTTATTTTTAGTACTGTCATCTACTCTTTTTATTATTTTTGCAGGAGTACCGGCAGCTACAACCCCTGAGGGAATGTCTTCTATTACTACTGAGCCGGCAGCAATAACTGCACCTTTTCCTATTTTCACACCTTCTAGAATTACCGAATTGGCACCTATCAGTACATCATCACCTATTTCGCAGGGTGATTTGCTAGGTGGTTCCAAAACTCCGGCTACTACAGCTCCAGCACCTAAATGAACGTTCTTCCCTATTTTACCTCTGGCACCTACAACTGCATTCATGTCTATCATAGCACCTTCACCTATTTCAGCCCCTATGTTTACCACCGCACCCATCATTATAACTGCATTTTTCCCTATTTTAACTTTATCACGTATTATTGCACCAGGTTCAATTCTGGCATCTATATTTATTAAATCTATAAGTGGAATAGCTGAATTCCTTCTGTCTTGTTCCATTCTGAAATGATGAATCTTATCTTTATTTTTATTTAAAAATTTGGATATTTCATTGCCCTCACCAAAGAGGATATGAAAATTGCCATTACTGTAATCTTCTATATTTCCTAAACTGCATTTTGATATATCTCCTTGAACGTATACTTTAACAGGAGTTGATTTTTTAGCTTCTTTTATATATTTGGCTATTTGGTAGGGATCCGTCAGATCATATTTTGATTCCATGTTAAATCATCCTTTCTTTTGTATGTATATATAATAATCTTTCGCATTTATAAAGATATTTTTAATTTTTTAAACAATTATAACATATAAGTTTTTTAAAATCCATAAACTGATTTTAAAGATCTTTTTCAGCATTTTTAAGTATTTCACCTATTTGCTCATGGGTAAATATATAGGACTTATTACAAAAATTACATTTTAGTTCTTCTGACTTACCTTCGTTATAGATCTCTTCCAGATCCTTGGAGCCTATGCTTATAAAAGCTTTTTCAACTCTTTCTCTGGAGCAGTCACATTGATAGGAAGGGGTCAGTTCATCCAATATTTTTAAATCCATATCATTGAAGATATCATCCAATACTTCATAAATATCCTTTTTGTTGTCTATCATAGTGGATATGGGTGGCATTTCCTGTAATCTGTAGGTCAATAAATCCGATAAACCGCTATCTGCCCCAGGCATCATTTGAATTATAAATCCACCAGAAGATTTTATGCTCAGATCTACATTTACCAAAACTCCCAGTGCTACAGCGGATGGGGTTTGTTCCGAAACTGTAAAATAGTAAGCCAGATCATCTCCTATTTCTCCAGTTTGTATGGGGACCTGACTGGAATAAGGTTCTTTTAGTCCCATGTCCCTTGTAACAGTTAAATTTCCATTTGTACCTATGATTCCACCCACATCCAACTTGCCCTTATTATTAGGTGGCAGATTTGCCATAGGATTTCCAATATATCCTTTTACATGTGCATCTGCATAGGAGGTTACTATTATTCCATGTGCATCTCCACCTCCTGATATTCTTAAAGTCAAACTGTCAGCCTGAGATTTTAACATTGCCCCCATAAGGCTTCCAGCAGTTAACATTCTTCCCAGAGCTGCAGCTGCAGTAGGATAGCATTTGTGAATTTTAACAGCTTTATTTACTAGATTTGTAGTAGAAGATGCTATTATTCTAATATTGTTGTCCTTAGCTGTAGCCCGTACTAATTTATCTTCCATATCTAAATTCATCTCCTTATGTGCTAACAAGTTATTTAGTGTGTTTATTTACTACATAAACTATTCTTTCAGAAGTATCGGTTACATTTTTATCCTGATAATTGTCAAATTTCCCTATGATATTCAGTCCGCAATTTTTTAAAGCATATTCTATGGTTTTACATTTATAAGCCCTTTCTCTATGGTGTTCGTCAAATCTCCTATATACATCTTTGCATTTTATAAAAAATGTAAGATACATGTCCACAATTTCATCCTCCAAATAATTTTCCCATATGTAAGTTATTTTTTCATCATCATAAGTGTAAGTGTTATTACTTAGTATACTGGTAATCTTATAATAGGAATTTATGTCAAATATAAATATTCCATTGGAATTCAGATGGTTGAATACACCCCTGAAATAATTTTCCAAGCTTTTTTCCTCTAATAAATAGTTTGTAGAGTCAAGACAACAGGTTATTAGATCAAATTGCCTGTTCAATTTTAACTTGCTTATGTCTTCACATATTAAATTTATTTTTAATCTTTTGTTTCTCAGTTTCTCATCCGCCTCAGAGAGCATTTCATTAGATAAGTCCACCGCCCAGCTGTTTTGAAAATGGGGTGCTATTTTTTCTGTCATATTGCCTGTTCCACAAGCCAAATCCAAATAATCTTGTTTTTTTACATTCAAAATCTGACACAGGTTTAAAATTTTTAAA
Source organism: Clostridium moutaii (assembly GCF_041205085.1). Lineage (NCBI taxonomy): Bacteria > Bacillati > Bacillota > Clostridia > Eubacteriales > Clostridiaceae > Clostridium > Clostridium moutaii. The sequence goes on along the minus strand of NZ_JBGEWD010000027.1, from coordinate 8,603 downwards.
CACCAAGTACCATAGTCAATATCTTCATTTATTAGATCATCATATATATGTGCAAATCTTTTATAGCAGTTCATCTATATCTCCGTTACAATTTTGTATTTAACGGCTTTTGCTCCTTCCTCTACGGTATTTTATATTTATAACTGTAGAAATATAAAGTTTTTGTTTTCATAAGTTAATAATATATTCTTTAGAATTAAGTTAATGTGTTCTTTTAGACATCTCATTATTTAATAAGGTTTCATTTTTGGGGATTTTCAATTCTTTTTTCCTTTTAGTCATAATACCGCCAATTCTTCCTGTTTCTTCAGCTGTTAAGCTACTCCATCCGTAAAGATCAACTTTTTCTTTTAATCCTAAATCTTCCGCAATCTCATATTTTAGCTTTTCTCTCAGCTTCTCCGCATCTGTGAGTTCTCTGTTCGCTTTTAGTTTTGCTTTTATTATTTTTTTTAGCGGTGTTCTTGCCATTAATACCACCCTCCCACTTTTACTATAAATTATTTTTACCTCAAAAGCGAGATTTATACATAATTAAAATCGTTTGTTGAAAAAATAGTTCCCAACTATATTATAATTATAATATATATTTAGAACATTATATATACCTATACTATATTTTTATAAGCATTCTAATGGCTGAATAAGAAATATTCTCAATGTTTATCTACTAAATCCTTAAATTTGCAATTGAGTATCAGTGGTTTATTTATAAAGCAAAAGAAAAAACTTATTGACCATATATTAATTTATTGCTACAATTATGAATAAATTATATAAAGTATTTCACATGGGAAAGCTCAACTATACCCAAGGATCACTTGATTAGGTAAAATAAGAGAAGGGAGGATATGTATGAATATAGATGATTATGTCATAGAAAAGGCCAGAAGGGCTAGTTTAGCAGCCAGAATGTTATCAAATGCAGGTACTGAGGTGAAAAACAGGGCATTACTGTCTATGGCGGAAAAGGTAAAGAGAGATAAAGGAGATATTTTAAGGGCCAATGAAGCGGATTTGAAAAATGCAAAAAAATCAGGAAAAAACAATGCATTTATTGACAGGTTATCTCTGGATGAAAAGAGAATAAATTCTATGGCGGATGGTCTTGAGAAAGTGGCTTCCCTTCCTGATCCCATAGGAGAGGGTATAAAAATGTGGAAGAGGCCTAATGATTTGCATATTGAAAAGGTGAGAGTTCCTCTGGGAACAATAGGAATAATATATGAAGCCAGGCCAAATGTAACAGTAGATGCTTCGGCACTATGCCTTAAAAGCGGAAATTCAGTTATTTTAAGAGGAGGAAAAGAAGCTATTAATTCCAACTCAGCTATATATAACATTATAAATAAGGCTGCCATTGGAGCAGGTCTTCCGGAAGGTTCTATGGAATTTATTGACGTTACTGAAAGAAAGGCAGTAGAAGTTTTGATGAAACTAAATAGATATGTAGATGTTTTAATACCAAGAGGTGGTAACGGGCTTATAAGTTCTGTTGTAGAAAACTCTACTGTACCTGTAATTAAAACAGGATCTGGAAATTGTCATGTATATGTGGATTCTGATGCAGATTTAAATATGGCAGAAGATATAGTTGTAAATGCTAAAACTCAAAGACCAGCAGTTTGCAATGCTATGGAAACATTGCTTGTTCATAAAGATATAGCCGAAAAGCTTTTACCTCATTTGGGGGATACCTTGAAAAAATTGAATGTTCAAATAAGAGGATGCAGTAAAACACAAGAATTGATTCCCAATATAAAATTGGCCACTGAGGAAGATTATGCAAAGGAATTTTTGGATTTGATTTTAGCTGTAAAAGTAGTTGATTCTCTAGATGAAGCTATAGATCACATTTATAAATATGGTACAAAACATTCTGAATCCATAATAACCAATAATTATGCTTCATCTCAAAGATTTTTAAGAGAAGTTGATGCAGCAGCTGTATATGTAAATGCCTCCACTAGGTTTACTGATGGTGGAGAATTCGGATTTGGTGCAGAAATAGGTATAAGTACTCAAAAGCTTCATGCCAGGGGTCCTATGGGATTGAGTGAGTTGACAACTGCTAAATATATGATCTATGGAGAGGGCCAGATACGAGAGTAAATATTATTTTAGAAAATGAAGTGCTTTTTCAAATTAAACTTCTGGATATTATTTAATAATATCCAGAAGTTTAATTTATAATATGAATAGTTCAATTTATGATATAATGCAGCTTTAATTATGGTGTTTTGAAACTTATGAGTTTATAATTAAGATAATACATTTAAAGAGAGGAGTGTTTTTCTGTGAGATTTATAGAATTGAGAAGTGATACTGCAACTGAACCCACTCAAGCTATGAGAGATGCCATGTATAAAGCCAAGGTTGGAGATGATGTATACGGTGATGATCCAACTATGAGGGAACTGGAGGAATATGCACCTAAACTTGTAGGTAAGGAAGCAGCATTGTTTGTGCCAAGTGGTACTTTTGGAAATCAGCTTTCCCTGTTTACTCACTGTAAAAGAGGATCGGAAGTAATACTTGGAAACGATTGCCATATTGTAGTTCATGAGGTAGGTGCGGCATCTGTTATTGCAGGAGTTCAACTTAGAACTTTGAGAACTAATGGCGGAGAAATGGATCCTGATGAAGTGAAAAAGACAATAAGATCTGAGGAAGATATACATTATCCGGAAACCAACCTCATATGTATGGAAAATGCTTATTCTGATGGAAAGGTACTTTCTTTAAAAAATATGGGAGAAATCTACCACGCTGCTAAGGAGTATAATATACCAGTTCATCTTGATGGCGCTAGGGTGTTTAATGCTGCCTCCTATCTGGGAGTGGATGTAAGGGAAATAACAAAGTACTGTGATTCTGTAATGTTTTGTTTGTCAAAAGGATTATGTGCACCAGTAGGTTCTATGCTGGCCGGGTCCAGAGGGTTTATTAAAAAAGCCAGAAAGTGCAGGAAACTTATGGGAGGCGGATTAAGGCAGGCAGGTTTTCTGGCAGCAGCTGGGCTTGTAGCTTTGAAAGATATGGTTGGCAGATTAGGTGAAGATCACGAAAATGCTCTTCTCCTTGGAGAAGAGCTGGCGAAAATACCTGGTATAAAAGTCAATATGGAGGACATTCAAATAAATATGGTTTTTTTCGATATGTCTGAAACAGGTTATGACAGCAATAAATTGGTTGACGAATTTTATAAAAATGGAATTAAAATAAATCCTGAAGAAGGTGGAAAGATGAGGTTCGTAACTAACTATTGGGTTAAAAGGCAAGATATATCTTATATTGTGGATACTTTAAAGAAAATATTGTTTGAAAATATTACATAAGGACTGTTCTCGTAGGTACAATATATCAATAAAACTTTTGATCGTAAGAGGTGTATGTAAAATGGCAGGAATAAAATACAAAATAGAGGAAAATGAAGGAGTACTTTCTGAATCTGCAAAAGGGTGGAAAAAGGAGTTGAATTTAATTAGTTGGAATGACAGAGAAGTCAAATACGATATAAGGGATTGGGCACCAGAACATGATAAAATGGGAAAGGGAGTGACTTTAACCCGGGGAGAATTAAAAGAGCTCAGGAATATATTAAATAATATGAATTTGTAAAATGAGGTACTAATTTATGAAATGCAAATTTTTATGGGGAATTTTTATAATTCTATTTATAATGAGTACTACAGGATGCAGCAGGGATCAAATGGTAAAAGAAGGTGTAAATGAGTATATAAATGCTTGGACAAAATGCAACTACATATTAATGTATAGCAATATAAGTGATGAAAGCAAGTCTGAAATTTCAGAAAAAAAATTTGTAAACCGGTATAGTAATATTTACAGTGGGATAGAGGCAAAAAATATAAGTGTAAATATTGACAATAGTAAAGATATAAAATATGAAGATGGAACTGCGAAAGTCCCTGTTAAAGTGGATATGAATACAGCAGCTGGAAACTTGCATTTTTTAAACACAATAACTTTAAAAAAAGAAAATAAAACTTGGAAGGTAATGTGGGATTCCAAGGCCATATTTCCGCAGCTAAATGAAGAAGATAAAGTTAGGGTGGATACTGTAAAGGGTAAAAGAGGAACCATTTATGATAGAAATGGCAGTCCTATAGCAGAAGATGGAAATGCAGCTCAAGTTGGCATTATTCCTGGTGATCTTGATGACAATGGGGAAAAGACAAAAACAGATTTGGCAGCTCTCCTAAATATGTCAAAGGATGATATAGACAAGAAGCTTTCAGCTTCCTATGTAAAAAAAGATATGTTTGTGCCTATAAAGGTCATACCGGAAGATGATGAAAGACTCAATGTTCTGGAAAAGATTTCAGGAGTGAGTATAAAAGATATTGGGGAAAGGGTATACCCGTTAAAGAATGCTGCCGCCCACCTAACAGGGTATGTACGTAAAGTTACAGCAGAGGATTTAAAATCAAATAACAATTATGGAGCTGATGATATAATTGGTGAGTCCGGATTGGAAAAAATATATGATAATGTTTTAAAAGCAGAAAATGGATACGATATATATATCATAGACGGAAACGGAAAGAGGAAAAGCACAATTATAAGGAAAAAGGTGCACAATGGTAAGGACATAAAACTTACAATAGATTCTAAAATTCAGAGCCTGCTCTATGACCAATTAAAGGAAGATGCAGGTACTGGGGTTAGTATGAATCCAAAAACTGGTGAGGTTTTGGCTCTCGTGAGCACTCCTTCTTTTGACCCTAATGATTTTATTATGGGCATGTCAAGTGATGTTTGGAAAAGTTTAAATGAAGATAAGAGAAAACCTTTTTATAATCGCTTTCAGAGCAATGTAGTGCCGGGCTCTGTCTTTAAACCGGTTACGGCAGCTATAGGACTGAAGACCAATAAATTAAATCCACAGTTATCTAAGAATATTTCAGGAACTAAATGGCAAAAAGACAGCAGCTGGGGAAACTATTATGTCACTAGAGTGGAGGATTATGGTCAGCCAAGTGATCTTTTAAATGCCCTTATTTATTCAGATAACATATATTTTGCAGAAACTGCATTGGATATTGGAAAAGATAATATGGAAGCTGAGCTTAAAAATTTTGGAATTGGTGAAAAAATACCTTTTGAATATGGATTGTCAAAATCTCAATTTGGAGCAGATGGACATATAAAAAATGAAATTCAACTGGCAGACAGCGGATATGGACAGGGAGAAATACTATTAAATCCAGTTCATTTAATGGCCATCTATGATTCTTTCGTAAATGATGGTAATATTATAAAACCTTATCTATTATATAAACATAATGCAAAGGCAGAAATATGGAAGAAAAATGTGTATTCAAAAGAAATAGCAAATGTTATTTTAAATGATTTAGTACAGGTGGTGCAGAATCCTAAAGGAACGGGACATGGAGCCTATATACCAGGGATAACTCTGGCGGGAAAGACAGGTACGGCGGAAATAAAGTCTTCCCAGCAGGATATTACAGGTACAGAAGTAGGTTGGTTTGCTGCAGTAAATGTTGATAATCCAAATCTTCTTGTGGTGGCCATGGTGGAGAATGCAAAGGATAAAGGTGGAAGTCAGTATGTTGTACCAATAGTAAAAACCGTTTTTCAAGAAGTGATGAATGGAATATAAGTAGTGGATAGTATACAGGATTGAAAGTAGACTTTAAATTTTTTTATTCTGGGGGGATTTTATATGAAAAGCTTAACTATTAAATCAAAAATTAATCTTTTGGTGATAATTATAATGTTGATTTTAAGTACAGCTATTTTGACATCGGTATACTATAATTTAAGTAAAATAACCATTAATAGTTATTCAAATCAACTTAAGTCAAATTCTGCAATGGCTTTAAAATTATTAAATGAAAAATACAGCGGTTCCTGGCAGAATAAAAATGGAAAACTGTATAAGGGAAATAAACTTATAAGCGGAAATACTGGATTTGTAGATGAGATAAATAAAGAAACAGGAGATCATGTTACTATATTTTTAAATGACACCAGAGTGTCTACAACTATAGTAAAAGATGGCAAAAGAGCTATAAATACAAAGGCATCAGCTCAGGTGTCAAATAAAGTATTAGAATTAGGGCAGAATTACCAGGGAGAGGCAGAAATATTAAATGAGCCCTATGAAGTAATATACAGTCCCATAAAAAGCAATGATGGAAATAACATAGGCATGTTTTTCGTTGGTATAAACAAAAGTGTACTGAGAAGCCAAATATACACTACCTTTGCAAGTATAGGCATTATCGTAGTCCTAATACTTGCATTGGCAATTGTAGTGGTAAATATTTTTATAACAAAGATAATAAGTGTAATGCTTTATTCGTCAAAACATGTAAGTGTAATGTCAAAAGGAGATTTTACAAAAAATGTGCCTGATAAATATTTGAATTACAAGGATGAAGGGGGAGTGCTTGTAAAAGGTATAAGCAATATGCAGAAATCCCTCAATAATTTGTTATTTGAAATTAAAAATAAATTTAACTTTATAATCGGTGAGTATGACAATTTGGTTTTGACTTCCAAGGAACTTATGGACTCATCAGGTAATGTATCAGATACTATAAGTCAGGTGGCTTCCGCAAATACAAGTCAGGCTCAGCAATTAATTGGTGTAAATGAAGTGCTGGATTCTTTTAGCAATGAATTAGCAGTAATAATTAAAGAAATAAATGATATAGATAAAAGTTCTAGTAAAATCAATGGGATGGCACAGGAAAATAGCAAGCAGCTGCCTAAAACAATAAAATCCATAGAAACAATAAGTTCATCTTTTAAAGAGTTTCAAAACAGTATTACTGAGTTCAGCAGTAATGTTGTCAAAATAAATGATATAACGGATATAATAGACAATGTTTCTGATCAGACAAATCTTCTGGCACTAAATGCAGCTATAGAGGCAGCTAGGGCAGGGGAAGCTGGAAAGGGATTCGCAGTTGTAGCAGATGAGGTGAGAAAATTGGCCTCTCAGACTAAGGATTCATCTACGGGAATAAACAGTCTGGTTAAACTGGTTTCTGAAAAAATAGGAAATATAGTAAAACAAAGTTCCCTGCTGGAGGAAGAAATTTCAAGTCAAACCCAATCCATAAATATTTCCCTGGAGGCTTTTTCAAATATTGCAGCTGCTGTCGAAAACATGGTGCCTAAGATTAAAAATATGAATGTCTCCATAGATAATTTAGAAAAAAACAAGAACAAAATAGTTAGCACCTCAGAGGAAAACTCAGCTACTGCAGAAGAGATATCCGCATCAACAGAAGAGATATCTGCATCCAGTACTGAAATGAGCAAATCCGCTGATGAAGTTTATAATTCTATAGAAAATCTTAGAAATACAGTAGAGGAACTGAAAAAGAATATAGAAAAATTTAAAATTACAGATGACAAGACCATCTAAATCAGTCCTTAATTAGAACCTAAGAGTTCTTTAATGTGATTAATTAGGACAATGTTATTGACTTATTTTTTTTATAGCAGTATATTTATGTATAAACATTTAAAATTTTGGGGCATATAAAAGTAGATTGTTTTATTTTAGTTTTAGACTATTTACTTTTAAGATGATTTTAAAGGGAGGGCTTTTTTATGTCAAAATCATATGTATTTTATCAAGGAAAAATTGTAGATGAAAGTGAAGTAACAATAAGTATAAGATCAAAGGCATTCAACTATGGGTTAGGATGTTTTGAAGGTATAAGAGCTTATTGGGATGATGATGAAAAACAGCTATATGGATTTAGGTTGAAGGATCATTATATAAGATTGCTTCAATCTGCAAAATCTCTGAATTTAAATATTCCATATAGTGTAGATCAGTTGTGTGAATTTACTGTTGAATTATTGAAGAAAAATCAATTTAAACAGACTACGTACATAAGGCCTGTCATATTTGATGGAGGAACAAATATAAATCCTACTCTTTCAGATTCAGAACCTAAATTACTTATATATTGTCAGCCTATGGGTAAATTTGCAGGCAAAGAGGAATTAAGTGTGTGTATATCTTCATGGAGAAGGCTGGAAGATAGTATGCTACCTCCGAGGACCAAGCCAACTGCAGCTTATTTGAATTCTGCATTAGCATCTTTAGAGGCAAACCAAAGTGGGTATGATGAAGCTATGTTTTTAACTTCAGATGGACATGTCTGTGAAGGGCCGGGAGAAAATATTTTTATTGTTAAAAAAGGACAATTGATTACACCTCCACCTTCTGATAATGTATTGGAAGGTATAACTAGGGATCTTGTTATGAGACTTGGCAAGGAGGAACTTGGAATTGAAGTTGTGGAGAGAAGTATTGCAAGAACAGAGCTCTATGCTTCAGATGAAATATTTTTCAGTGGAACTGCTATGGAAGTTACTCCAATAGTAAAAGTGGATAATAGACCTGTAGGTACAGGAAAACAGGGAAAGGTTTATAAAAAGATTAAGGAACTTTTCTTTGGACTTACAACAGGAAAAAATCCTAAATATGCAAGTTACTGTACACCTGTTTATTAATAATATAGTATAAAAAGAGAGGAATTTTAAAATGATATGACCCCAATAAGTTAGACTTTATTGCGTAGTAGTTT
>NZ_JBGEWD010000026.1:0-29934 GCF_041205085.1 Clostridium moutaii | reverse complement strand
TTGCCATAAAAAACTGACCTCCCATAAGTTAGATTTTTAGGTCTAGCTTATGGGGGTCAGTTCAAAATCCCTCTCTTTTTTATTTACGTATTAAGTTAATTTTAGTGTTAATTTACCATAAGATTAGTGATGAATTGCCGTTTATTTTAGCTTAAATTGAAGATATTAGAAATATTACTGCAGATACCGTTAAAATTAACACTATGAAGAAAATTAAAATGGCAGTTTTAACATGCCTGTTTCGTGATTCTATTGGTGAGAGCTGTTCTTTCATGTCAAGATAACTCCTTTTATGTAATTTTAATTATAAATTTAATTAAATTAATTATACAATAAATATCTTACAAATTCAACATTATGATCAGCAAATATAGAAGCAGAACTGCAAGCTTTTTTATTTTGAAGAAGTTATTGACATAAGCATAAAAAAGGTGTTTAATATAACTGACCAGTCAGTTATATTACTTGTAGGAACTTGAAGGAAGGAGATACCATGAACTTTTTTAAAGTAGTAAGTGAGGATATTCTAAATGTGTTGCATAATAAGCTTTTAATACTTGCTGTATCAGCAATAATATTAGTTCCTGTTATATATGGAGGAATTTATTTAGCTGCCTTCTGGAATCCATATGGTAAGACTGGAAATATACCTGTAATTGTAGTTAATTTAGATAAATATGGTGTGATGGATAATAATAAAGTCAATTATGGAAATGATATTGTTGATAATTTAAGGGGGAATAGGGATCTCCAGTGGCATTTTTCAAAAGATCTCAAAAAATCTGAGAAAGATCTGAATAATGGGAAATATTATGCAATGCTTGTAATACCAAACGATTTTACAGATCATATGGTAGAAGCGGATAAGGGGAATTTGAAAAAACCTAGTTTAATATTTGTGACTAATAAGAAAAAAAATTATATAGTGGGACTTATAACAGATAAGGCGGCTACAACTATACAAGATACCGTAAATAAAAATATGACATATAATATTGGAATAAAAATGTACGATAGCTTATACCAATTGAGAGATGGCATGGAAAGTGCATCCAATGGCACGGGTCAAATTAGAGATGGTGTAATGGATATGAAAGATCAAGTACCTGCTTTGAAAAATGGCACAGATAAACTTTATGATGGGGCTTCATCATTGACGGATAACTTGAATAGTGCAGTACAGGGAAGCAATGAATTAAGGGATGGTATTGGAAGTCTAAATGGAAAGATGCCGGATTTGGTAGATGCTATGGGTAAACTTCTCAAAGGATCTTCTACTCTGACCGGTAAAATAGGAGATGCGTGGGATGGAAGCAAATCTCTCAGGGACGGCATAGGATCCCTGGGAAGTCAGATCCCTACATTGACAGATGGAATAAATCAGCTTTATGATGGTTCCACATCACTTCAAGATGGCCTTCACGAAATGGATGATAATATGCCTGATTTAGTCAGTGGTGTAGGTAAATTGCGGGACGGTTCTAAGCAGTTAAAAGACGGGCTGGCTCAAGTACAGTCTGGTGTAGGCACTGCAGAGAATACTTTAAATGATCAAATAGAAAAAAATAAACAGTATATTTTGCAAAATGTTTATCCCAGAGTAGAACAATTAACAAAAATATCAGGAGAAATAAATAAAGCTATACCAGATGACAGCAATTTAAAGATAATTTCTCAAAATATATATGATAATTTATTGCTTTTACAAAATAAATTAAATGATTTAAGTAATACGGGAAGCATAGATGAGGACAAACTTATACAAATTTTAGATGGTGCCATTTCCTATTTGCAGGAAACTTCTGATCAATTGGGAAAGTTAATAAATAATATGGATCCTAATAATCCAATATATAATAGTTGTGTGAATTTAAAAGAACAATTAGATTATTTAACAGGAGATATGCAAATTTTAGAGTCAGGAATAAAAGATGCAGGTCAGCTTGTGAGTGGAATTAACCAGCTGGCAGATGGGGCGAACCAGCTCAATGATGGTTTAAATGAATTATATGACAAAACTAATGAGCTCAAGGATGGAACGGATACGCTGTACAATGGGTCAAGAAATTTGAGAGATGGAATAGGACAACTTAAAGATTCCCTGCCGCAGCTTTCAAATGGTGTAAATGCTTTAGAGAGCGGATCTTCAGATTTATCCGATGGGCTCTATAAAATACATGATGGATCTCAAACTTTGACAGATGGTTTGGGAGAGTTAAATGATAGCGCTCCAGAGCTTCAAAATGGGGTCCAACAGCTTTATGATGGTTCAACGGATCTATCAGATGGATTGTTAAAATTATTTAATGGTTCTGGGACTCTTAGAGATGGTATAAAAACCCTTAAGGATAAAATTCCGGATTTACAAGATGGAATAAATCAATTATATGAAGGTATTTCAGAACTTCATGATAAACTGGCAGATGGGGCAGAACAACTTTCAGATAAATTAGGACCAAGCAGTAAGGAAATGGGTAATTTCCTATCAAGTCCTATGAATATAAAAAACCATCCTCTATATGATATAACTGGGTATGGACAAGGACTGGCACCATATTTTATGAGTCTGGGACTATGGGTAGGTGCTCTTTTAATGTTCTTTGTAATTACAGAAAAAGTGGATCCTAATATAGAGGTAGGCATAAAAGGCATGGTTGTGGGAAAATATTTATCTTATGCTGTATTGGGAGTATTTCAGGCAATATGTATAAGTGTGGTGGTAATGATTCTGGGACTTAAGCCTTCTAATATTTTAATATATTTTCTATTTAATATATTTTTATCTCTTGTGTTTATTGGTATAATACAGAATTTTGTATTTTTACTTGGTGACATAGGAAGGTTCGTTGCTATATTTGTTTTGATACTGCAGCTCACAGCATCAAATGGAACATTTCCAGGGGAATTATTGCCTAAATTCTTTAAGATAATATCGCCATTTTTACCTTTCACATACTCTATATCTGCTATGAGGGAGATAGATTTCGGTATTAATTATAGTGTACTTGGAAAGGACACGGCAGTACTGTTTATATTTTTAGCTGTATCTATGACAAGTTGTCTATTACTTAAAAAGTATTCCTTAAAATTTAATTGGAGTAGTGATATAAGGGAAACTGGAATAGAAACTTTGGAAAAAAGAAGTATTAATAAAGAGATAAATGAAAAAGAAGAAAATAAGCATACTGCCTAAAATTATATGAGAGGGGTGACCATGTGGGTATATTCCCATTAAGCAGTAATAATATCAAGGAATTAGGGAGTTTATGGGGCCTAAATGGTCTAACCAGTCTTATGTTGGACGATAATAATATAGATAATATATCCTATTTGGCTGAATTGCGAAATTTAAAGAGCTTGTATCTTTCTAAAAATCATATAGAGGATGTAACCCCCTTAAGTAAGTTGGAAAATTTAAACAAGGTGTATTTGGATTCTAATCCATTTAATGATGGAAAACCTTTGTTAGAACTTAAAAACCTGCAGAGAATATCTTTAGACAAGGATAAGATTGATAATATAAAGGACTTTAATACTTCAAATTTTAACGATATAGTATGGCTCAAGTATAATGGTGAAGAAATAACTGACTTTGATAGATTAAAAAATATAGTGAATGATGAAAATATGGAAGTTAAATTCAAGGATCCAAAATTAGAAGAAGTAATTAGGGACAAAATAGATAAACCCCAGGGAAAACTTTATAAAAATGATGTTCAATAGTATGTGATAAATTCATTACCAAAAGGGATAGATGTAACAGATTGATTTTTTAAAAGTGAGGTGGATATTATGAATAAGATTAAAATTGCCATATGTTTAGCTGGCATAACTTATCTGTATATATACCACGTCAGTTATGGCTAAACCTATTCAAATTGAAGATACAAATGTTATATTTAATAGAACTTTTGGTACTGATATAAAAAATACAAATAATATAATATTTAAGGATGAAAACTTAAATAGGGTAGTCAGACAGGCCATAAACAAGCCTAGTGGAGATATTACAAGAAGCGATGTATATCCTTTAACTAAAATCGATTTAGAAGGAAAAGATATAAAAGATATATCAGGTATTGAATACTTGGAGAACCTTACAAATTTAGATATAAGCAACAATGATATAGATAATATATATTCTCTTAAATATTTGAAGTATCTTCAAATATTAAATTTGTCTAAAAATAAAATATCTGATATAAGTCCCCTGGAAAAATTAACTTCATTATATAGGAAATGATTGTGTAGAGGATTTAACTCCCCTTAAAAACTCTGAAAGCTTAGAAGATCTGTATATGACAAATTCCAATGTAAGCAGCCTGCAGCCTATTGGGAATCTTACTAATTTGACCATTATAGAGGCAGGAGGTACTGGTGTTTCTGATATTTCACCTATAGTTAATTTATCAAATTTAAAAACATTGAATCTGGGAGATACCAAGGTTTCTTCTTTAAAGGGAATAGAAGGTTTGCAGAAATTAGAATCATTAGGTATAGATAAAACTGAAGTTCAGGACTTATCGCCAGTGGCTGCTCTTTCAGATCTTACAGCTTTAAATATAAATGAAGATAGCATCAGTAATTTAAACCCTATTTCGAATCTTAAAGATCTGGAGAGAATATCTGCCGACAAGACAGGCATAAATACTTTAGAAAGTTTTAAAAACCTAAAAAAGTTGAAGTGGATTACTGCCTGTCAGAATAATATTACGTGCACTGATGGTATTGAAAATTCAATAAACCTGAAAGAATTGAGATCGGATGATAACAACATAAACAATATAAATGCGCTATCCAATTTAATAGCCCTTGACACATTAAGTCTAAGAGACAATAATATAAGTGACTTGAAGCCACTTTATAAACTTAGCTCTATGAAAAATCTGTACTTATACAGAAATGATATAAAGAGTATAGATCCTCTGGTAAATATGAAGTATTTGGTTAGGTTGTATCTTGATAAAAATAATATAAGTAATTTATATGCCTTAAGCCAGATGAAAAGCTTAAAAAGTTTATCTTTTGAAGACAATTCAGTTTCAGATATAGCTCCACTGGGGAAATTTTATAAATTGGAAACCCTTGATATGGGAGACAATTATATAACTGATATAGATGCCATTATGTCATTGCCAAAATTGAAGAATTTAATTCTGACAGGTAATAATGTACCGGAGAGTCGGATAAACTCCCTATCTCCTGATGTTACTGTAACTAAATAAGTTTTTATTACCTTTTGACTGTATGTATAATTTGATCTTAAATTATACATACAGTAATCAAGTGATTCTTGAGTTCAGGTGGAGTTTGCCCATCAGGTACGCTTCAGCATGGTGGGATTAGCAATGGCAGCCATGGCATAATTAGTGTGAGAAGGTGAAAAGATGGAGACTGGTCATAGACTTTCTTCGCTTGAATATAAAGTAATTAAAAAAAACATAAAAAATATAAATATCAGTATAAACGAGAGGGGAGAGATAATTGTAACTGCTCCCCTTGATATAAGTTATAATTCTATAGAGAAAATAATGAGAGAAAAAATAGATTGGATATCTAAAAGTACAAATACCATAAAAAATAAGGTTGGGCATATGAAATCCATGGGCATTTCAGAAGGGAAAAATATACTTTGGTTGGGAAAACTTTTAAAAATAGAAAGACGTGAGTCAGATATAAAGGAATGTCATGTGGAAGCCCTAAAAGATAAAATTATTATTTACGGCAATGGTATATCAATAAAAAATAAGGAGATTGTTAATGAAAACATCCGTAAATTTTATAAAGAAAAAGCTGAGATGATTTTTAACAGAAAAGTAATTTTTTACAGTAAGAAAATAAATGTACATCCCCATAAAATTACAATGAGGTGTCAAAAAACCAGGTGGGGAAGCTGTTCTTCAAATGGAAATTTGAGTTTTAATTACAAGCTTTTAATGGCACCTTTGGACATAATAGATTATATAGTTGTACATGAACTCTGTCATTTAATATACATGAACCATTCTGGGGAGTATTGGAATCTGGTGGGAACTGTAATTCCTCAATATTTAAATAAAAGAAATTGGCTCAAAAATAATGGATATTTGCTCAGATTCCCATAAATTTCAAATAGAGTATAAATATATATATTCCTGGTGTAGACATGAGAAAAAATATAAAGTAAAATAATATTGATACGAGTAAAGTAATGTGAGAGGAAAACTGATATGGAGTTTTATTCCTTGCTTTTGATTGCACTGGCGCTTTCTTTAGATGCTTTTGGTGTTTCACTTTGTATAGGGTTAAATAGAACAATAAAGAGAAAAAACAAAATTCAATTTATGACTTCTTTTGGATTTTTTCAATTTTTTTTTGCAATATCTGGAGCCTATGCAGGATTTTTATTTAACAGATATATTGCTTCTGTACCGGAGATGGCAGGAGGAGCATTAATATTAATAATAGGAATACTAATGCTTAAAGATGGTTTGAAAAGTAAAGAAGCATGTTTGATTATTAAACCAGGAATGGTTATGGTGCTTGGAGTTTCAGTGAGTATTGATGCTTTGGTAATTGGATTTACTACATTAAATAATATAAAAAGTAATTTAAATGTATTATATAGTACTTTGTTTATAGGTGTAACTACATTTTTAATATCTTTGTTTGCCTTTCTGATTTCAAGGTATCTTCGAAAAATACATATTATAAGTAAGTATGCAGATTATATAGGTGGTGTGATACTTATTATATTTGGCATTAAAATGATGCTTTTTTAAAGGAAACCTGGGGTGAATTTATGGATGTAGAAAAATGTTTGAAAAAATATGGAATAAAAATTACAAAGGCGAGATTAAATATTCTGGATATATTATCTAAAAGTGAGGATGCAATAAGTGCAGAAGGCATATTTGAGAGGTTTAGGGAAAAGAATGTAAATGTGGATCTATCTACAATTTATAGATCTTTGGAGTTGTTTGAAACTAAAAAAATTGTGAGAAAGCTTGATTTAGGTCAGGGAGAATATAATTATGCCATAATAAAAGAAAAGCATAAACACATATTACAATGTAGAATATGCCATAAACAAATAGAAATAGATTGCCCTATGCAGCAAGTAGAGGAAATAATAAAAAATAAAACAGGTTTTGTATTTGAAGAAGAAAAACTTGATTTTAAGATAAAAGGTATATGTAGGGATTGCAGAAAAAGAAAAATAAAAAAGCCGTAAAATAAGCATAAGTTAAAAGTTAGTCTGCTGAAGAGTTACTTGAGCAGGATATACTTTTTTTACTTTCCATACTCCTCTGTTGTTTTTTTCTAAAAATACTGTATATCCTACCTTTCGATGAGGGGATTCACTTGATATACCCTCAATTTTAATGAATGCAACTGTACCGTTGGAAAACGATGTGGTCATGTCTTGCATATCATATACCTTATATTTATTGAAAATTCCCGTAGTAAAATAATGTGTAACTGCATAATCGATGTCTGTACATTTGTTTGATATATATATATATTTAATTGTCGTAAGAGTTACAATAATTAATATAACTATAGATATAAATTTTTTCATATTTTACCCCCATATAATGGAAAATTGCTTTTAATATTATAATATCTAAAATTTAAACATAAGTAAATACTAAATTCATATTTACATAACAAAGTTTTCGATAATAAAAAATTAAATGAGAGTGAAGATATTTTTAATTAAAAGTTAAGATATTTTAATTTTTACAATAATATGTTATGCTGTCATAAGAAAGAAAATTACTACGCAAAACTTTATTGAGGTGAAATAATGAGACTAGAATTTATAAATAAGGTTAAAGAAAAGGATGTACTGGGAAAAAGCATACTAACAAGTGAAGGACAAGTCTTGTTAAGGGCAGGAGTAGAATTAAATAATAACTATATAGATAAACTAGAGGAATTAGGTGTGTTTTATTTATATGTAGAGGATGAAAGATTAGAAGATGTGGATGTGGAAGATGAAAAATTAACTAAATTGAAACAATTCACTATTAGGAGCATGTCAAATATACTTGCAAATCTACATGATTGTAATGGAAGAAAGCTGAAGGAATCTTTAAGTAATGTAGAAGATATGATAAGCTATATAATTGAGCTTGGAGATGTTAATAAAAGTCTTTATGATATCCAAACCTATGATAATTATACTTTTATTCATTCGATAGATGTATGCATTATGGCTTCTTTTTTAGGTATTTCAGCAGGATACAATCAATGGGATTTAAAAGAAATTGGAGTAGGAGCGGCACTGCATGATGTGGGAAAAATCAAAATCCCCATGACCATATTAAATAAAAAAGATAAGCTTACAGATAAAGAATTTTATGAAATAAAAAAGCACCCTATATATGGTTCGCAAATATTGAAAAAAAATTTTGCAATTTCAAACAATATAATAAAAATGGTGGAACAACATCATGAAAGAGTAGATGGAAGAGGATACCCTTACGGGCTTAATAACAAACAAATAACAGGAGCTGCAAAGCTGGTTTGTATATGTGATGTATATGATGCAGTAAGCAATGACAGGTGTTATAGAAAGAAGTTTAACCCCAGTGATGCCTATGAACTTATACTTTCAGGAAGTGGAAGCAGTTTTGATCAAAGCCTAGTATCCTATTTTAAGAACACCTTTGCCATTTATCCATTGGGGTGTTGTGTTAAATTATCAAATGAAGTTGAAGGTTATGTTATAAAGCAAAACAGAGGATTCCCAGATAGACCGGTAATAAGAGTGCTTTATGATACGAAAACCAAAGAGTCCATACCGGCTTTTGAAATAGATTTGTTAAAAAATACAAATATAATTATAACTACAATAGTTTGAGTAAAATAAAGTTGGATAGAACAATTTGTAAAGTATATAATAAGTCTAAGGGTGTTTAATTATTGTACGGGAATATTTTTTAGGAGATAAACATGAATCTATATATTAACAATTTAATAGATAAGTTATACAAAATATATAATTTTAATATTATAGAAATGAAACAACAGGCAGGAGTATGTGGTAAATGGGCAGTATATAACAAGGATGGCAATACCTTAAATATAATGTTTTTTTCTGTTGTAGAAAGTTACAGGAATATAAGGGTGGAAGATATAATATACAATTTGAGAAAATCATTTCAAAATGTAGATATAAAGCTGATACAGATAGTGTTGGATGGAAATGCCTGTATATCAGGGGATAATAATAATCCACAATTAAACTATGAAATTTATCCACAATGTGAATTGATTTTGATCAATCCTGTTTTAAATCAGATAATGTGTTGTACAAACGGTGCAAAAAATTTAGCAAACCAAATATCCGGTGTCATGTCCTATATGAAAGAGGATAAATCTAATAATAAAGGTGCTGACAGTAAAATAGAAATAAGTAAATTTATTGTTACATACGTTATTATAGCTTTAAATGTAATGATGTATATTATAACTTCATATCTTTCTCGAAATATATTTGATAGTAATTTAAATGTACTTGTATTTATGGGAGCTAAGGTTAATTCACTCATATCCGGCGGACAGTACTATAGATTATTTAGCTGCATGTTCTTGCATGCAGGGATAATACATTTAGGGGTAAACATGTACTCACTTTATATAATGGGTACCTTTATTGAGAAAGTGTACGGCAAATTCAAATATATAATTATATATTTCATTTCAGGTATTATTTCATCTATGACAAGCTATATATTTTCGCCTTCCATTTCAGTAGGCGCTTCAGGCGCAATATTCGGACTTTTAGGTGCTGCGCTGGTATTTGCCCTTAAAATGAAACAGCAAATAGGAAAAGGATTTATCATGAATATAATGTCTGTAATTATAATGAATCTTATAATAGGATTTTCCATAGCAAATGTAGATAATTTTGGACACTTGGGTGGGCTCCTGGGAGGTATATTTATCACCTATTTATTGGATGGGATCAAGTGATTTTTATAAAGAGGCCTTCAGATTCAGATGAAAATTGATTATTTCTGAACTTGAAGACCAAGGTTTAAGGACAATAATTATCTATGTGTTGTTATTTTTAAATCTTCCAAATCCTTTGAGAACAGGGTTTCTTTTTCCAAAAGCAATTCTGTTATTTTTTTAAGACAGTGTCTATTTTCAATTATAATATTTTTTACTTCGGTATATATGGAATCAATCAGTTTTTTGCATTCATGTATTATCTCATCCTGGTTTATATTTAAATCATGTAGTTCCTGCATGTTTAAAAGCCCCAGTGTTTTTCCCATGCCGTATTGGGTTATCATGTTGAAGGATATACTGGTACTGCGCTGCAGATCATTACGGGCTCCAGTAGTTATATAATTGGATCCGAACACCACCTCTTCGGCAGCTCGTCCTCCAAGGAGTACCATTATTCTTCTTTTTAAATAATCTTTATTTTCATAGAGCTTGTCTTCTGGAATACTTAAGGTATAACCTCCTGCACCTTTGGTGCTAGGGATAATCGTTATTTTGGATATTTTTTCATTAGGCAATATCTTCAAAGACACCAATGCGTGTCCTACTTCATGGTATGCAGTTATTTTTCTATCTATATCTCTTATATAATCTCTGTTTTTCTTTTCGTACCCTGCAAGTACAATGGAAAAGGCCTTGTCCATATGCTTATTTTCAATAGTTACACTATCCTCTTTACAGGCAATTATAGCAGCTTCATTTATCAAGTTTTCAATTTTTGCACCTGAAAAATAAGAAGTTTTTTGTGCCCATTCATGTACATTTATATTACCCATAGGTTTATTTTTCAAGTGAAGGTTTATGATTTTTTCCCTTGAAGAAATATCAGGTAGAGTTATTTCTATATGTCTGTCAAACCTACCTGGTCTTAAAAGAGCAGGATCCAACATATCCAATCTATTAGTTGCGGCTATAACTACAATGCCTTCCTTTTCATCGAATCCAGACATTTCCGTGAGAAGAGCATTTAAAGTCTGATCTCTTTCATCAGAACCTCCAGAACTGTTTGAACCACTTCGTTTTTTACCAATGGCATCTATTTCATCTATAAATATAACTGCCTTTCCCTGGCTATTACCTCTGGCCTTTTTAAATAATTGCCTTATACGGCTGGCTCCAACACCTACATATACCTGTATAAAGTCAGAACCAGAAACAGCATAGAAAGGAACATCCGCTTCACCTGCAACAGCTCTTGCAAGAAGAGTCTTACCTGTACCTGGCTGACCATAAAGCATAATGCCTTTTGGCATTCTGGCACCATATGAAGCATATTTTTCTGGATTCTTTAAAAAATCCACTACGTCTTTTACACTTTCCTTTGCCTCTTCATTCCCAGCCACATTATTAAAATTGTAGTTGGAGTCTTCAACAGCGGTGGCATCAAGGGAATCCAAGGACAATACCCTTTTAGAAGCTTTTCCAGAAGATTTAAGTGACATGATTATAATGGATATAATGGAAATAGCCATTAAGGCAATAGGGTAAGTCTGTCTACTATTTGCAGGATAATTTTCAAATACATTTATTCCCTTTTCCAAAAAAGTTTCTTTAGCATCAGGTGTTCTGGGATTATCTGTTTCGTAGGTTGTGCCGTTTTTTAATTGCACCCTTATTTTAGGAGAATCCGTTATATAAATTGTGGAGATATTCTTACTTGATAAATCTTTTTCAAATAAAATATACGATTTGTAGCTTATAGAACTATTGTTATAATTCATAAATACTAACAAACCTAAAGATAGTATAAGCACTGAAATTGGTATTAAAATAAATTTATTTTTTAGCATTTTCATTAAAATTTTCACCCTCTTAAAATAATTCTTAGTTTAATTATAAAAAATTAACTATGATGAAATTATTTTACATGTAATCTGTAAAATGAATTAGTTTACAATAAGTGATTTAAAAATATCAAGCATATGTAAATTGTGATATTATAATGATATTATAATATTTTTGCCCATTAGTCTAATGAAAATCATAAATTTTTCTAGTGTAATTTATGGAAGAAACTGAAATCCACTGAAATGGAGGGGTCGTATGACCCGTAAAGGTGATTCGTCAAAAATTAAATAGATATGTTAATTTGAATCTGATATAATTTAAGATATTGATATCGGAGGAGCATGAATTGATTGAAATTATCGGATATTTATTAATGGTAATAATAGTGAGAGAATCTTCATTTAAATAAAGAAATTCAAAAAATCTAGGATAAAAAGATAATTGCAATTTTTTATGGGAGATGATAGTATTCGCAAGATTATGATAAATATAATTATTATTTTGTTGATTGCACTGACTTCAGAAACAAATACTTCAATTTCAGATTATAATAATGTCAATAAATATTTCTCTAGTATTTCCCGTGAAGAACCAAAAAAGGTGCCTGGATTAAAAGGCAACTATAATAAATTATTGAATATAATTACGTGGAAAGGACAAAATTCTGTAGATTTTAACAAACCAATTTTAGTGGCTCACCGTGGTGCAAGCAGTATTGCCCCCGAAAATTCTATTCCAGCAATTGATGAAGCAGCTAAAAGGGGATATTGGGGTGTAGAATTGGATATTTGTTCATCATCTGATGGTGTCTTATATTTACTGCATGATGGAAGGCTTGACAGAACCACAAATGGACATGGTTTAATCACGAGAAAAAGTTCATATAAAGTAAATAAACTTATAATTAATCAAGGATCAAATATATCTTCTTATCCCAATTTAAAATTACCAAGGTTTGAAGATGCACTTATAGAGTGCAAAAAATATAAGGTTGTACCAGTATTTGATATTAAGTTCCTTAGTAAAAGCCATAGGGATTTAGATACATTTTTAAGAATTATACATAAACATGATTATGAAAAAAAATTATTAGTTCATGCATTTAATTATAGGGATCTAGAGTATTTGCGCAGTAAAGATAAAAATATTATTTTAATGCCAATGGTAAATCCAAACAGTATAATACATGGCTATAACTATATAAAGTCATTTGGTGCTACAGAAATTGATTCCAATATTATCTATCTAAATAAAAGAATTGTACAGCGAGCTCATAAAGATGGTTTAAAAGTATTTTGCTGGACAGTTGACACAAGGCCAGAGTTAAATAAGGCTTTAAATTTAGATGTGGATTTTATATATTCGGATACTTTTTATCCAGGCAATATAAAGTCTTCTGGGAAGTAAATTGATTTAATTAACATCATTTATCTAAAAGAACTAAAGTGAATAAAAATCAGCAATATATGAAAGGAGAATTATGTATGAAAGTGTCTGTGGCAAAAGTTATTTTAACTGAAGAAGATATACTCAGCATAGCTCAAGATTATTTAAAAATAGAAGGATTGAATATAGAAAATATAACCATACAAGAGATGATTACAATAGAGGGAATTTACAAAAAAAAGATAAATACTGCTTTTGAGGTTAAATTGGGGCTGGGAAATATAAAATATAATATCATAAATTTAAAAATATTTGATTTAAAGGTTCATAAATTGAAGATATTTAAAGGTGTTAAAAATATTGCCATAAAAAAGATATTAGAGGATTTTTCCCCTTATGGAGTAAATGTGGATGGAGATAATATAATTGTCGATCTGAATTTAGCCGTAAAACTTATACCTTATTTTAATCTTAAATTAAACCGTATAGAAATATTACCTAGTGCATTACAAATAGAGGCAGAAAATATAAAATATGAAAAAGAAAAAAAATTTCCTCATATAGAAAAGAAGAGAAAGAATGTATTGATTTTAGATAAATATCATAAATTGAGGAAGAAAATTGTACATAAAGTGCCTCCTAAATATGAAAAAATTGTGGAGTATGGAATGCTTGTACCAGATATTATAGTGTTGTTTTGGAGATTGCTGAAAGATAAAAGAGTGAATTTAAAGGTGAAGACTATGTTAACTGCACTAATAGCATATCTTGCCAGCCCAATCGATTTAGTACCTGATTTTATACCTTTTATAGGAAAAATAGATGATATTGCCATAGCATTTTTTGCGTTGAATATTATAGTAGATGAAATACCGGAAAAAATCATAACTGACAATTGGCAGGGAGAGGAAAATATAATTTTAATTACAAAAGAAGTGGTAAATTATACTACAAAAATACTTGGAAGTAAAAATATATCTAAAATTTTAGAACAACTTCAGAATATATTTAAATCCCGTGATATAGATAATTGTAAAAATTAATTTGTTTAAAAAAATTAATTTTGCACATCCTACATATATAATTCTTATTAAAAATAATAAGTAATTATGAAAAATTTAGGGAAGGAGCAGGATGATAATGCATGGAAAATTTTTAGCAGGTGCAATAATCGGAGCAGCAGTTGGTATGATGGTAATTCCAGAATTGGGAGGATCCAATAAAAGAAAGATAAGGAGAGCCTCCAGACATCTGAAAAGTACTGCAGATGATATGATGAATTGGATGAAATGATAGTTTACAATTTAATATAAATAAAATAAGATGTACATTTCTTCTCAATATTATATTAGAGGTAAAAATGTACATCTTATTTTGTCTTTAATATAGATATTTGTTGAACTTACCCATAATATAATTGAAATTATATCGTTTTTTTAAAAGGTTTTCTTTTGTTGTTAAAAATATGGTATAATAAGATAAATACTTCGTGAAAATTTTAATTTGGTTAAAATTTATGATTTATAGCTGCATATGGCAAAGGAAGAGTGAATTATGGAAATACTTTCTTTAGGAGAAAAGATAAAAAGAAGAAGAAAAGAATTAAATATGACTTTAAAGGATTTAGCAGGGAATAGAATTACACCGGGTCAAATAAGCCTTGTAGAATCAGGAAAGTCAAATCCTAGTATGGATTTATTGGAATATTTGGCCACAGAATTAAAAACTTCTATTGAATATTTGATGGAATCAGAAGAAACTCAGGCAGAAAAAATTTGTACTTATTTTGAGAATATAGCTGAATCCTACATAATAAGTGAAGATTTGATTCAAGCGGAACAATATATTGAAAGAGCTTTATATTTTGCAGAAAAATACTGTTTGGAATACAAAAAAGCAAAAAATTTGTATTTAAGAGGTATAATTTATATGATCAAAGGGGAGTATCCAATTTCACAGCAAATTTTCCTGTCAGCTAATAGTATATTTATTAAAAATAATAGGTATGAAGAAACTATAAAAACCTTTATTAATTTAGGTAAAATTACAATGGACCTAAAGTCGTATCATTCTTCCTGCAGTTACTTCCAACAAGCAGAAAATATATATAATGAAAATAAAATAGGAAATGATTTCTTAATTGGAGAGATATATTATTATATAGCATGTGCAAATTTTAAATTAGAGAATATAGAACAAGCTATAAATTACTCTTATTTAGCAAAAGAAAAATTTAATCAGATGGACAATAAAAAGGAATATGCTAAGACACTTTTTTTGCTGGCTGAAGAATATAGCAAAAGAGGAGATATGAGTAATGCTATAAAATATTCTAAAAAGACTTTAGAAGTATATAGAAAGTTAAATGATACCATGAACATTGCAAAAATTGAAAACAATTTGGGAAAACTTTTTTATCAGTTCGATAATATTGAAGAATCTTTTATTCATTTAAATAAGGCAAAAGAGTTGAGAATAAAGCTTAAGGATAGTGATGTTATCACAACATTGGTAAATATATGTGAAAATTATATAAAGTTAAAGGACATTGAAAATTCAAAAAAAGTTCTTGATGAAATAATGGATAGGGTTGATGAGGGGAATAATAAAACTTTAGTGTATTATTATCTATTGAAGTTCAGAATAAATATGCTGGAGTCCAATAAAAAGGAAGCAGAAAATACATTGATTATGGCGTTGAATTTTGCCAATAATATGGATTATATTGAAGAATCGGCTAAAATATCAATAACATTGGGAAAGTTTTATATAGACAATAACATGAATAAGGAAGCTGCTAAATATCTAAATGAAGGTGTTGACAACTTTAAAAAAATTGGGATGTTAAAAGATTCTTAAATAAAATAGGTGAGAATTATGGAGATACTTTCTACTGGAGAAAAAATTAAAAGAGCTAGAATATATAAAGGATATACCTTGAAAAGCTTATGTGATAATAAAATCTCTGTTTCAAAAATGAGTTGTATAGAAAATGATAAAATAAAGCCGGAGCAGTGGATTCTGGAATTTGTGGCAGATAAGCTTGAGGTTGATATGGAATACCTGGAGCAGGATGTGAAAAGCCAAATAATAAAAAACATAAATGATATATCCAAAAATCCACCTGCAGAAAATTATGAAAAGGTACTCTGGTATAATCTGAAATTTGCTGAAGGTTATTCCTATTATAATATATGTTTCACAATAATACATATGCTTTTTAATTACCATCTAGATAGAAATGAATTTGAGAAAATGCAATTTATAGTCTCTCCATATTATGAATATTTACAAAAATGTTTTTCTAATAAAAATGCATCTATGTACTATATGGACATTGCCAGATATTTTTATGTTTCCAAAGAATATTTTCAAGCTATAAATTATTATGATAATGTGCTGAATATTTGCAGAAAAAGCGACTATAATGAATATTTAGCAAAAGCCATGTATTGTAAAGCTTTTTGCTATTTTATTATAAAGGATTATGATAAGGCATATGAATTGGCAATGAAAATTATAGATTTAGAGGATTCTACGGGAGAAAGTATAGAAAATGTAGAGGTATATCATATGCTTGCTGTGATTTCGTTGAAAATGCATACCAATAAGTTTGAAAAATATGAAAAAAAGGTATATGAACTCTATAAAAATGATTTGAAAAGTAAATCTGAAGCAATGTTTGATTATGCTCAAGTATTATTTAGTTTGAAAAAGAAGGATAGAGCACTAAATTATTTAAATAAGTCACTGGATATATATCCTAAGGATAATATAAAAGAACTGGTGAATTTTATGCTCATGAGTATAGATGATCTGGTGAAAAATAAAGTCATGAAAAGGGCTCATGCTATATGTGACGTGACTTTAGATTATGCTATAAGCCTAAATAATATAACTTTTATAGAAAAAGCTTATTATTATAAGGCATTAATATTATTAAAAGAGGGAGATTTCACAAGGGGAGAAATGTATATGAATTTTTCTCTAGATAATTTACTTAAGTTTGGTACAAGTAGTGAAATATATAAAAGGTATATGGAAATGGGGAAAATGTACTATAATATTAATAATGTTTCGGAATCAATTAAATATTTTAGTTTTGCTATTAATTTAAAGGAAAAGTATAAATTCTTATCTGATAAAAAATGTACATATGTATAATACTAAATTAAAATAAATTGAGAGGGAGGAGCTGTGTTAAAACTTATACGAGTTTTGCACGACGTATTTTATTATGGATATAAATAAACTTACAGTAAAAGCACAGCAGTCAATAAATGAGGCACAACTCATAGCTGTAAAATACAGTCATCAGCAAATAGATGTGATTCATTTATTTTCAGCGCTGGTGTTTGAGGAAAATGGATTAATTCCAAACATATTTGGAAAGATGTCCATAGATGTAAAATCACTTGTAAAGGAAACTAAGAATGTCTTGGATAAAATGCCCAAGGTATTGGGAGAAGGGGCACAGAGTAATTCGCTCTATGCTACTAGAAGATTTGAAGATGTTTTTGTAAAGGCAGAAAGTATAGCTAAAAATTTTAAAGATTCCTATATAAGTGTAGAGCATATAATGTTGAGTATTATGGAAATGCACTCCAGTGATGTGGATAAAATATTAGAAAAATTTAATATAAAGAAAAGTGGTTTTTTAGAAGCATTGTCCCAGATTAGAGGCAATCAGAGAGTTGATACCCAGGATCCGGAGGGAACTTACGAAGCACTGGTTAAATATGGCAGAAATCTGGTTGAAGAGGCAAAAAAACATAAATTAGATCCTGTAATAGGCAGGGATGAAGAGATTAGAAGAGTGGTCAGAATACTTTCAAGAAGAACTAAAAATAATCCTGTGTTAATAGGAGAACCAGGGGTAGGGAAAACTGCTATAGTGGAAGGATTGGCAGAGAGAATTATAAAAGGGGATATACCAGATGGACTAAAAGACAAGGTAATATTTTCCCTTGATATGGGATCCCTAATTGCTGGAGCCAAATTTAGAGGTGAGTTTGAGGAAAGATTAAAGGCTGTTTTAAAAGAAGTACAAAAAAGTGAAGGCAAGATAATACTTTTTATAGATGAAATTCACACTATAGTTGGAGCTGGAAAAACGGAAGGTTCCATGGATGCAGGAAATTTGATAAAACCAATGCTTGCAAGAGGTGAGCTTCACTGTATAGGAGCTACTACCTTTGATGAATACAGAAAATATATAGAGAAGGACAAAGCTCTTGAAAGAAGGTTTCAGCCAGTTGTAATAGATGAACCAAGTGTAGAAGATTCTATTTCAATACTTAGGGGACTTAAGGAGAAATTTGAAATATATCATGGCATAAGAATTCATGATTCTGCTATAGTAGCTGCAGCAAAACTTTCAAGCAGATATATAACAGATAGATATTTACCTGACAAGGCCATAGATTTAATCGATGAGGCCTGCGCCATGATAAGAACTGAAATTGATAGTGTACCAACTGAAATGGATGATGTCAGGAGAAAATTGTTTCAGCTTAAAATTGAAAAAGAGGCATTATCGAAGGAAAAAGATAATGCTTCTGTGGAAAGACTTAAAACAGTAGAAAAAGAACTGAATAATTTAAAAGATAAGGATAATGAACTAACTGCCAAATATGAAAAGGAAAAGTCCAATATAACGGGAGTCAGGAATTTAAAAAAACAATTGGATGAGGCAAAGGGACAAATTGAAAAAGCAGAAAGAGAATATAATCTGAATAAAGTTGCAGAATTGAAGTATGGAGTCATACCTAAGCTGGAAAGTGAAATAGCATCAGGTGAAAATTTGATAAAAGAAAATAATGAAAGTGCAATGCTCAAAGAAGAAGTCACAGAAAAGGAGATATCCCAGATAGTATCTAAATGGACGGGAATACCTGTATCCAGATTGGTAGAGGGAGAAAGGCAAAAACTTATTAAATTAGAAGGTGAGCTTTCAAAAAGAGTTGTAGGACAAAAGGAGGCTGTGAAAGCAGTTTCTGATGCTGTAATAAGAGCAAGAGCGGGAATGAAGGATCCAAATAGACCAATAGGATCATTTATATTTTTAGGGCCTACAGGTGTAGGTAAAACTGAACTGGCTAAAACCCTTGCAAGAACTTTGTTTGACAGTGAGGAAAATATAATTAGAATAGATATGTCGGAGTATATGGAAAAGTATTCTGTTTCAAGGCTTATAGGAGCTCCTCCGGGATATGTAGGTTATGAAGAAGGAGGACAGCTTACGGAAGCAGTTAGAAGAAAGCCGTATAGCGTAATACTATTTGACGAGATAGAAAAAGCTCATAATGATGTATTTAATATTTTTCTTCAGATACTGGATGATGGGAGACTTACGGATAATCAAGGCAAAGTGGTAGATTTTAAAAATTGTATTATAATTATGACTTCCAATATAGGAAGC
Source organism: Clostridium moutaii (assembly GCF_041205085.1). Lineage (NCBI taxonomy): Bacteria > Bacillati > Bacillota > Clostridia > Eubacteriales > Clostridiaceae > Clostridium > Clostridium moutaii. The sequence goes on along the minus strand of NZ_JBGEWD010000026.1, from coordinate 10,337 downwards.
AGCTATTTACTGGAAAATAAGAGCAGTACGGGAATAGATAAAAATATAAGAGATAAAGTAATGAATGATATGAAGTTAAAATTTAAACCTGAATTTTTAAACAGGTTGGATGATATCATAATGTTTAAACCGCTAAATACAGAAGAAATTAAAATTATAATAGATATATTCTTAAAAGATATAGAAAGTAGGTTAAAAGATAAGAATATCTATATAGAAATAACTGATAAAGCTAAGGAAATCATAGCAGAAGAAGGATATGATCCGGTTTATGGGGCTAGACCTTTAAAAAGATACATGGAAAATGTACTGGAAACTTCTATTGCCAAGAAGATAATTAAAGGGGAGATTTATGAAGGTTGTAATATAAGAGTGGATTATGATGATAAATTTAAAATAGACAAGATATAGGATTATTATTTCAAATAATCTATATTTTGAAGATTAAATATTTAAATGGGTGTTATTTATTTAATAAGTAAAAGGAAAAGTATAAAGACTGCAGCCCGCCGCTACTGTATGGAGGATGAAACTTTATTATGCCACTGGATTATATATCTGGGAAGGCCAAGGAGTAAAATGAATCTGAGCCAGGAAGCCTGCCTAATATCTATGTTGATTCTTTCGGAGGGAAGGAAAATTACATGCTTTAAATTTGTAAGTTATATTTACAATTTAATGTAAAATCATTAATACATTAGGTTCTATAAATAATATGTAGATTTGAGGTGTATATTTTGAAGAAAAATAACATATTTATTACTGGATATGCAAAGCTTCCGAAGGGAATAACTGCAACCGAAATTTACAATGAGATTGTTATAGGAATTATTATAAATAGATGTTCCGGCGAAATACAGGATGTGGAGTGCTCCTTTGTGACCGATACTGCCAAAAAATATGCAAAAAATTTATTAATAGGGAAGAATTTAAATAATGTTAAAGAAATAGTAGAGGATATAGAAGATAATTACTTTGGAATGGCTAAAAAATCTTTTATAGCGGTATTGATAAACTGCTATGAAAGGTATAAAATAATAATGAACAAAGAGAATTAAAAACAATTTAACAAAATTGCCATTTTATTATAACATAAAGGTTGATCCCTTTATGCAGAATTAATAAAAAACACGGCATTAGTGTATTTTTGAGTACACTGATGTCGTTTTTTAAATGTATATTTTTATGAACTATATGTTAAGAAAGAAAGAAAAAAGTAGAAAGGAGAATGTAAATTTTTAGTATTAATAGTATGAATTAATTATAAAGTTAAGGCATTTATTTAAGTTTAAGGGTAATAATAATTTTAAAGGTAATAATAATTTAAAAACAGAACAATTATTTATAATGAAGAGGGGATAGCATGATCACGGATAGAATAAAAAACAAAGACCTTTTGAAATATATAGGCACAGCTAATGATGCAGCTGATCTTATAAAAGATGGTATGACTGTAGGAACTAGCGGATTTACATTTTCAGGATATCCAAAATCTGTACCGATGGCACTGGCAAAAAAGATAAAAAGTGGTGCTAAGATAAAAATAAATTTATTTACAGGTGCCTCTGTAGGTGATGAACTTGATGGAGAATTGGCTAGAGTTGGGGCAATTAACAAGAGATTTCCGTATCAGACACATAAAGATGTTAGAAATGCCATTAATGCAGGTGAAATTAATTATGTAGATGCTCATCTCAGTATGTCACCACAAATGGTAGATTATGGATTTATGGGAAAAATAGATGTGGCAATAGTTGAGGCTGTGGGTATAACTGAAGAAGGATATATTATACCAACTACATCAGTGGGTAATGCACCTACTTATGTTAGAGATGCAGATATAGTAATTGTAGAAATAAATGAAAGTCAGCCTGTATCGCTTATAGGAATGCATGATGTATACGTTCCTGAGAAGCCACCTTTTAGACAGCCAATACCTATAATTCATGCAGGGGACAGAATAGGTACCGATTACATAGTTTCGGATCCTAAAAAGATAAAATGCATAGTTTTCAGTGATATAAAGGATAATATCAGAAAGGTTGCACCTATAAGTGATGTAAGCAGAAGAATGGCGGGAAATCTGATAGATTTTCTTGAAAATGAAGTTAAACAGGGAAGGCTTCCAGAAAATTTACTTCCAATTCAATCAGGAGTTGGTTCAGTTGCAAATGCAGTACTTGAAGGATTAAAAGAATCCAGATTTACCAATTTGCAGGTATATACTGAGGTTGCACAGGATTCAGTATTTAATTTAATGGATGAAGGCAAGATTTCAGTAGCCTCTGCTACATCAGTGTCTTTTTCTGAAGCAGGACAGAAAAAATTCTATGAAAAGATTGATGAATACAGAAAGAAATTTATATTGAGGCCCCAGGAAATCAGCAATAATCCAGAAGTAATCAGAAGACTTGGAGTAATAGCCATGAATACACCTATAGAAGCAGATATATATGGAAATGTAAATTCAAGTCAAATAATGGGTTCAAGGATGATGAATGGAATAGGTGGCTCAGGTGATTTTACAAGAAGTTCGTATATTTCAATATTTACTACAGAATCAATAGCTAAAAATGGTGCAATATCCTCAATAGTACCTATGGTACCTCATTGTGATCATTCTGAGCATGATGTAGATGTCATAGTAACAGAGCAAGGGGTAGCTGATTTAAGAGGATTATCTCCAAAAGAAAGGGCAAAGGTAATAATAGAAAATTGCAGTCATCCTGACTATAAGCCATTCCTTAAAGATTACTTTAAGAGGGCAAGTCAAGGTAAAAATATTCATACACCGGTTTTATTAAATGAAGCTTTATCATGGCATGAAAGATTTGTTAAGACTGGGAGCATGAAAATTAAAACTGATAAATCAAAGGTAGAAGTATAAAGAAAAGGGGTTAGAAAATGTTTAATGAAGAAAAGATGAATGAAGTTAAAAAAGAAAAAGAGAACTGGGAAAAAGGTACCCTTTCAAAGGCTCTTGGAAGGTTTCCGGAAAGGAAAAAGGCTTTTAAAACCACATCTAATATAGAGGTAAAGAGACTTTACACTCCTGAAGATGTGGATAATGTTGATTATAACAAAGAACTTTCTTTCCCAGGAGAATATCCTTATACAAGAGGAGTTCAGCCTACAATGTACAGAGGAAAATTCTGGACAATGAGACAGTATGCAGGTTTTGCCACTGCAGAAGAATCAAACAAGAGATATAAATATCTTTTATCTCAAGGCCAGACAGGACTCAGTGTAGCTTTTGATTTGCCAACACAAATAGGTTATGATTCAGATCATGAACTTGCCGAAGGTGAAGTTGGAAAAGTTGGAGTTGCCATAGATTCCCTTAAAGACATGGAAACATTATTTGATGGAATACCACTGGACAAGGTAAGTACTTCCATGACAATAAATGCACCAGCTTCAGTACTTCTTGCAATGTATATTGCAGTGGCTGAAAAGCAGGGAGTAACTCCAGAAAAATTAAAAGGTACTATACAAAATGATATTCTAAAAGAATACGTGGCAAGGGGAACATATATATTCCCAGTTCAGCCGTCCATGGGACTTATAACACATATATTTGAATTCTGTTCAAAGAATCTTCCAAAATGGAATACAATATCCATATCCGGATATCACATAAGAGAAGCAGGTTCAACAGCTGTACAGGAAGTGGCATTTACCATTGCAGATGGAATTGCATATGTAGAGGCAGCTATAAAAGCAGGACTTGATGTAGATGAATTCGCACCAAGATTATCATTCTTTTTTAATGCCAACAATGGATTGTTCCAGGAAGTAGCTAAATTCAGGGCAGCAAGAAGAATATGGGCAAAGGTTATGAAAGAAAGATTTCATGCTAAAAATCCTAAATCTTTGAAGTTGAGGTTCCATACTCAAACTGGTGGCTGCACTCTTACAGCACAACAACCTGACAACAACGTAGTAAGAGTTGCACTGCAGGCACTGTCAGCAGTACTTGGAGGTACTCAATCCCTTCATACAAATTCCAAAGATGAAGCACTGGCACTTCCAAGCCAGGATTCAGTAAGAGTTGCACTTAGAACTCAGCAGATTATAGCTTATGAAAGTGGAGCAGCTGATACAATAGATCCTCTGGCTGGATCATATTTTGTAGAATCTTTGACTGATGAGACAGAGAAAAAGGCAATGGAATATATAAAGAAGATAGATGAGCTGGGTGGAGCAGCAAAGGCTATTGAGAAGGGTTATATACAAAAAGAAATAGAGGACAGTTCCTATGATTATCAGAAGGAAGTAGAATCCGGCGAACAAGTAGTTGTAGGGATGAATAAATTCCAGATAGAAGAGGAACCACCAAAGGGACTTCTTAAAGTTGATCTTTCCGTAGGAGAAAAACAGAAGGAAAAACTTAAAGAGCTAAAGGCAGAGAGAGATTCAAAAGCTGTAAGTGAAAAACTTGCTGCATTGGAAACTGCTGCTAAAAAAGGTGACAATCTTATGCCTTTTATAATTGATTCTGTAAAACAATATGCTACTTTAGGCGAGATATGCGACGTCTTAAGGGGAGTATTTGGAGAATATAAATAGACTTGTTTGTTGGCATGAATTAAAAGTATATAATTCTGCTTAATATTAAATTCATAATTTATAAATTAAACGGAGGTTTTAAATATGGATAGACCAATAAGAGTTTTAGTTGCAAAACCTGGTTTGGATGGACATGACAGAGGAGCTAAGGTAATAGCCAGGGCACTTAGAGATGCAGGCATGGAAGTTATATATACGGGACTTAGACAGACACCGGATCAGATTGTGGAGGCAGCAATACAAGAAGATGTTGACTGTGTTGCAATGAGTATATTGTCAGGTGCACATAATACCTTATTCCCAAAAGTGGTAAATCTGCTTAAGAAAAAGGGAGCAGGAGATATGCTTGTCATAGGAGGTGGAGTTATACCGGAGGAAGATATACCAGGACTTGAGAAGGCTGGAGTAAAAGCTATTTTCACACCGGGAACTAAGACATCAGTGACAGTGGACTTCATTAAGAGTAACGTCAAGTTGAATTAAAGGGTGAGTATATATGGATATTGAAGATATTAAAGCAGGGGTTGTAAACGGCCAAAAGAGAGCTGCTGCCAAACTTATAACAATGATGGAGAATGAAGACAGCAGGGCTCTTGATTTAATGAAGGAGTTATATCATCTAACTGGAAAGGCAAAGGTAATAGGAATAACTGGCCCTCCAGGAGCAGGAAAAAGTACGGTGACGGATCAGATAGCAAAACTTATTAGAAAACAGGGCAAAAATGTTGGAATTATAGCTGTTGATCCCACCAGTCCATTTTCTCATGGAGCAATACTGGGTGACAGGATTAGGATGAATGATCTTAACACCGACCCAGGTGTATTTATAAGAAGCTTGGGTACAAGAGGAGCACTTGGAGGACTTTCAAATGCTGTATATGGAACTGTAAATATTCTGGATATTTTTGGAATGGATTATATATTTATTGAAACTGTGGGAGTAGGACAGTCTGAGGTAGATATAGTCAAAGTGGCTGATGTTGTAGTTATGGTAATGGTTCCAGGCCTGGGAGATGATATACAGACCATGAAGGCAGGAATAATGGAAATAGGAGATGTGTTTGCAGTTAATAAATCAGATAAAGAAGGAGCCCAGCGTACAGCAGCAGAAATAGAAGCCATGTTGAGCTTTAGTGATAAAAAGGGGAAAGATGCTCCAGTGTTAAATATAACCGCAAAGAGTAATGATGGGATAGACAAATTGCTTTCCACCATAGATGACTGCTATGACAACATGCGGTCAGACGGTTCACTGACACAGAGGTCCAAGTCCAAATTAAGGGAAAAGATAATTTCTATACTTCAGAGCAATCTTGTAAAATCAGCTTTGAATATGGATGACAAGACAGGTATGCTTAAAAAGCTTGTAGAGGACGTATTTGATAAAAAAATTGATCCCTATACTGCATCCACTATACTATATAAAAATTTTAAAATGGGAGATGAAAAATAACATGAGTATTGATTTAAAGAAAATAGATCATGTAGGAATTGCTGTAAAAAGTATTGAGGAGTCATTGAAATTCTATGAAGGAGTTTTGGGACTTAAGTGTTCAGGAACTGAAGAAGTAAAATCCCAGAAGGTAATAACAGCTTTTATACCACTTGGAGAAAGTGAACTTGAACTTCTTGAGCCTACAAGTGATGATAGTCCTATAGCAAAATTTATTGAAAAGAATAGAGAGGGAATACAGCATATCGCAGTTAGAGTAGATGATGTAGAAGCATCACTTGAAGAGCTTAAAAAACAGGGTGTAAGACTTATCGATGAAAAACCTAGAGATGGTGCAGGCGGTGCAAAAATTGCTTTCGTGCATCCCAAGAGCACAAAAGGTGTACTTTTGGAACTCTGCCAGAGATAATAATTTTAGTTATTAAGGAGAGAAAAATATGAGCAAAATTAATGAACTTGTAGCCGAAAAGAAAAAGATTGAAAAAGGCGGAGGAGAGGCAAGGATCGAGAAACAGCATAAAAAGGGAAAGATGTTTGCCAGAGAGAGAATAGAATACCTGCTGGATGAGGGCAGCTTTGTTGAAGTAGGAGTATTCGTAAGCCATAGATGCAGCAATTTTGGTATGGAAAAAGTTGAAATACCTGATGAAGGTGTTGTAACTGGATATGGTACAGTTGATGGAAGACTTGTTTATGTATATGCTCAGGATTTCACTTCCACAGGTGGAGCTCTTGGAGAAATGCATGCAAAAAAAATATGTAATATAATGGATTTGGCCATAAAAACTGGAGCCCCTGTAATTGGCATGAATGATTCAGGCGGAGCCAGAATTCAAGAAGGAGTAGATGCTCTTGCTGGATATGGAAGCATATTCTATAGAAATACAAAGGCATCAGGAGTAGTACCTCAGATATCCATGATAATGGGACCTTGTGCCGGTGGTGCAGTATATTCACCAGCATTGACTGATTTTATATTTATGGTTGATAATACCAGCCAAATGTTTATAACAGGTCCACAGGTGTTAAAGACAGTTACAGGTGAGCAAGTAACTGTAGAGGAATTAGGAGGAGCAGGTGCACATAACACGAAATCTGGAGTTGCACATTTTGAAGCTCCAGATGAAAAGACTTCTCTTGATCAGGTAAAGAAACTTTTGTCATATCTGCCTTCCAATAATATGGAGAGTGCTCCAGAAGTTGAAATGGAAGATGATTTGAACAGGACTATTCCTGATCTTGATACTATAATTCCTGATAATCCAAACAAACCTTATGATATGAAGGAAATAATAAACAGGGTAATTGACAACGGAAGCTTTTTCGAAGTACAGGAAAAGTTTGCTCAAAATATTATAACTGGTTTTGGAAGAATTAATGGAAGAAGCATTGGAATAATAGCAAATCAACCAAAGATGCTGGCAGGATGCCTTGACATAAATGCTTCAGATAAATCTGCAAGATTTATAAGAACTTGTGATGCTTTCAATATTCCACTTTTAAATATAGTTGATGTACCGGGATTTTTGCCAGGTACAAACCAGGAATATGGTGGAATAATAAGACATGGTGCTAAAATGCTTTATGCATATTCGGAAGCCACTGTTCCAAAAGTGACATTGATTGTTAGAAAGGCTTATGGTGGTTCTTATCTGGCAATGTGTAGCAAGGATTTGGGAGCAGATATAGTATATGCTTGGCCATCTGCACAGATAGCTGTAATGGGACCTGACGGCGCAGCAAATATCGTGTTCAAGAAACAGATTAAGGCTGCACAAGATCCAGAAGCTGAAAGACGTGCAAGAGTACAGGAATATAAGGATGATTTTGCTAATCCATATATGGCAGCAAAGAGAGGATATGTGGATGATGTAATAGTTCCATCAGAGTCAAGGCAGAGAGTGGCAGTAGCCTTTGAAATGCTAAAAGACAAGAGGGAAAGCAACCATCCAAGAAAGCACGGCAATATACCTGTATAAAAGAAGGGTATATAGAGGAGGTTTTGTATGTCTAGTTTATTGATTCTGATAATTGCAGTTGCTTGTATGTTGTTATTGTTTAAGGTGACTCCACCGTCTTATAAGCCACCTAAAAATAATAGTATAGAAAGCAAAACTGCAAATAAAGAAGAAAAGCAGAAAATTTTAGTAAAAGATGAGGAAGAGGACAGGGAAGACGAGGAAGAACTGGTAGCCGTAATAACTGCTGCAGTGGCAGAAACCCTTGGAACTTCCAGTTCTCATGTATTCATAAGAACAATAAAAAGAGTAGCACCGGCTGCTTCGCCATGGACTACTGTAGGACGTCAAGAACAAATGAAGGCAATTTAAATTGTTAAGGAGAATGAATTATGAAAAAATTTAACATTACCGTAAATGGAAAATCATATGAAGTTGAAGTAGACGAAGTGGTTGAAAATTCAGCGCCTGTTTACCAGGCTTCTGCACCAGCACCAAAAGCTGCACCAGCACCAAAAAAGGCTGCACCTGTTAAAAAACAAGCACCAGTAATAACTGGAGGAGAGACAGTTACAAGTCCAATGCCTGGAACTGTTATGGATGTAAAGATAAAGCAGGGAGATGTAGTCAAGAAAAATGATGTTCTATTCATACTGGAAGCTATGAAAATGCAAAATGAAATAAGAGCTTCAAAAGGTGGAACTGTTGCACAGATAGTAGCTACAAAAGGAACATCAGTAAATACAGGAGATACACTGGCAGTATTAAAATAGCACCGTTATTTATGACAATATTTAGTTATAGCTTAAATTTGAACAGGGAGGTAGAAAAATGATAACAGATTCTGTTACAGGTGCAGTTCTGATTTCTATAATAGATATGATACTGCTGCTTTTTTTCCTATATGTCATAGGTTTGATTTTAAAATTACTCCCAATGATTAATAAAATTAACTCTGATTCTCATGGGAGGGGAAAACATGATAATACTTAATGCGCTTAATTCAATGTGGCATTCAACGTCTTTGATAAACATATCAATTGGAAATATATTTTTAATTGTTCTGGGTATAGTGTTCATTTACCTTGCCATAGTTAAAAAATATGAACCTTTTTTACTTGTAGGAATAGGCTTTGGATGTATAGTTGCAAATATACCTGGGAATGAACTTATTAAACCAGGCGGACTTTTTAGTTTCTTTTACCTAGGAGTTCAAAAAGTTATTTTTCCACCTTTGATATTTCTCGGGGTTGGTGCCATGACAGATTTTGGGCCCATGATTGCAAATCCAAGTCTCATGGTACTGGGTGCATTTGCCCATGTGGGAATATTTATAGCAATCATCGGAGCTAAAGTACTTCACTTTACATTAGCTGAAGCAGGTGCTATAGGAATAATAGGTGGAGCAGATGGACCTATGGCTATATATGTTACGCAGACATTGGCGCCGCAGCTGATGGCACAAATTTCTGTGGCAGCATATTCCTATATGGCACTTATGCCGCTTATACAACCGCCAATTATGAAATGGCTCACAACTCATGATGAAAGAAATATAATGATGAAGCAGTCAAGAGAAGTAACTAAAAGGGAAAAAATTTGTTTCCCAATACTTATAACAGTAATAATTGATTTATTGCTTCCTCCAATTGCACCACTTATAACCATGCTGATGCTTGGAAATTTATTTAAGGAATGTGGAGTTGTAGACAGACTTGCCAAAACTGCCAGCAATTCATTTATGAATGTAATTACTATAATGCTGACATTATCTATAGGTTCAAGAATGGGAGCAGATACTTTTCTTACAGTAAAAACGCTTGAAATCGTAGTACTGGGACTTATAGCTTTTATGACAGGTACTGCCGGAGGTATCTGGGGAGGAAAGATCTTGTGCAAATTGTCACATGGAAAGATAAATCCTCTTGTTGGATCTGCAGGTATAGCTTCAGTTCCAATTGCAGCCAGGGTTTCACATAATGTAGCTTTGCAGGAGAATAAATATAATTTCCTTATAATGCATGCCATGGGACCTAATTTGGCCGGTGTGTTCGGAACTGCAATAGCAGGAGGAATACTCATTACATTAATTGCCCATTAAAGGCTTAATGAAATACCGTACTACATGGGAAAATTAAATGTAGTACGGATTCCATTTTATATTTTACTGATTAATAGCAGGAATTTTGCATAATATAAATTATTAAAGTAGAAATAATGATGGAAAAAATGAAAACCTTTAATGGCGTAGTGAACATTAGCAATAGTGGTATTAAAATTCAGAGAGAACATTAGCGCATATATATTTTGGGGAGGGATTATAAAAATGAAAAAGGGATATATATTTATTATTTTAA
>NZ_JBGEWD010000025.1:0-33650 GCF_041205085.1 Clostridium moutaii | reverse complement strand
AAGTCTAACTTATTGGGGTCATATCATCCGGGTGTCTGTAAAATGGTTCTCTTTTTATTAAATTCCTATAATACATGTTATCAAATTATAATTATACTTTCAACATGTAATACATGGTAATATATAAATCTATCAGATATTATTTATAAACAATACATAAAATAAGCACCCTAAATGACGGATGCTTAACCTGAAAAATAATGAAAAAAAGGACAGCAATTCTATATAGTATCTTTTGGGTAGTTGCATTTATATTTAACGTGCTCTGCAACCGCAAACACAAGGATAATGGATGATTAAAAAAGTGTCTATGGATGGTGGTTGCACTTGAATTTAAAGTACCCTGCAACCGCAGGCACTAGAGAAGTTATAATTTTTTATATTTATATTGTATACAAAGATTGTTATGTAAAAATATTATATTCGTTAAGTATTTGTTAAAAAACACCTGGCTTTTAACCAGGTGCCTTATACAAGATAATACTAATTTATCTATGGTTTCCCACATTGGCGGTTGCATTTAAGTTTATCGTGCCCTGCAACCACAGGCACTAATAAAGCAATTATTATTTAAGAAGTTATTGTCATATTATTATATTATACTTAAATCATTAAAATCACCTTAAAACTTCTCTAAAATATAATTAAAATTTACCCTGCCAGCATTGTTAAGAGACTTGGCGGGTTTATATAGCTTTCACCTGTAGGACTTGTTTGTACTCGCTCTTCATAGGTAATACTTTTAGATTCTTCAGGGAGGTCTACATCAACATTCTTTAGCTTGTACTCTATTTTATCTATCTATCTTATTAAAATATCTAATTTTGTATTCAGTACACTCATTTCATTCTCTTATCCCTATTAAAATAATCCCTGAGCACATTCCATTTCAACAAATTTCATTCCATCCATCATCTTAAATCCTCCCATTAGAATCTTTTATTTACGTCTAAACACCAGAACAACCGTTGCCATTTCTGCAGCATATTATAAGTCATTTCAGCTTTCTGTTTTGCTGTTAACTTTTCTCCATATACACCACTCCTAAAATTACCAGTATAATAATTAAAATTCTGTACATCATATTCACATAAGGATATCAATGTATTTAAATTATTAAGTTTCATTGAACTAAAGTGATTATCTAATACATTGAGTGCTTATTGCTTACTTACACTGGGGATGATAAATCCCCAGTGTTTAATTTTACATGGTAGACCTCTTGTACCAGGGATTTAATTTTCCTGGCTTCCTTTTTTAAATATATTCCACAGTATAATAATTTAAAATCTAGGCATACTAAAGGCATCCCGTATTAGTTATTATTTTTTCAGGGGCTTACCCATTGGGTTTTTTCTTTACAAAATCTTATATAATATTACCAGCTGAATTACCTACCCCTTCATCCTTATCAAGTCCATTTTCTTTTATACATTTACACCTCAAGCTCTTGGCCATATCTATTAAATCCTGTTCATCTTCACATAATCCTTTTGTCTCTTTTTTATATATTTCTATCAATTCATCAAAAGTAACAAACTCTATTTCTGGAAATAACATTTATAATCCCTCCATTAATATATAAATTATTTGTTTTATGAACATAAAAAACGTCGTAAAATTTTCTTAAATAATACGGCGTTTTAGTAAATTATTCACTTTTTTAATTGTCCATAGGTAAATTAAAGTTTATTTTTTGTTACTTTTTTATTGGTAGCAACAATAGCATATAAAATAGCAGCACCTATTGCAATCCAAAGAGCAATTTATTTCACTTTACGGGTTTACCCCGTCTTGTATAGCTCTTTCCTCCCACCTAGATTTTTCTTTCATTTATTATCTGGATTTAACTTCATAATATGCTGTTTTATGTGTAATAACTTTATCATTTGTTTTATTATTAAATTGAATAATATCTACTTTATTCTTACCTATTTTAAGATCATTACCTTTCAGATCCATATTTGATTTACTATTTGACAACTGTTGTTTGGTATTCAAAATACCATCTACAAAAATATAGCTCAAATTTTTTCCACTAAAACCACTGGTGTTTAACCCCATATGTTCAACCTGAGTATCTTTTTTTGTATATATAATCGGGATAGCTTCATTTTTAGAGGTACCGGATGAAGTGGAAATATAAAAATTGCCTATACCCATGTCGCCTTCTAAATCCTTTGGAATTTTCATTAAATCGTTTTTAGTTTGTTTTGGTGCATTTTACACTTTATCTTTAACTGCATTAGCTCCTTGTTTAGTTCCACAACCCACTAAATTTATAATAACTAATAAAGTTGTTATAATTAATGAAAGTTTCTTTTTCATTTAAATCCCTTCCTTGCGTTATAAAATTTTATTATATTTTTAAGAATAATATTATTTTCTTAAAACAATTTTATTTCTTTGATATAGGAAAATACAGTTCTGGAGTATTGTTTGTAATAATTTTAAATTCATAGCCCTCCTGTTTATAATAATTTATTATCCTGGGAAGAGCTTTACAAGTATTCTTATGCATATAATCGCAATGCATAAGCAATATAACAGGGTTAGGCTTATTTTTGCTTTTTGTAGCCTGCCTAAAAAGCTTTTCTGGTGGAGTCTTTGCATTTAATCCATCAGAAGTTACTATATTCCAGTCATATACTCTGTAATTATATCCATGTAATTTCTGAAGCATATTTTTATTCAAACGTTTTCTACTACCTTCAGGAAACCTTATTATATTAGGTTTTACCCCAACAACTCTATTTATCTCCTCACGTGTATTATCCATTTCTTTTATAAAAGCATCCTGACTAGAATATATTTTTCTATTTTTATGAGTATAAGTATGAAGCCCTATGCCATTCCCTTCATCATATATTCTTTTTACAGTAGATTCATTTTCTCTAATTTGATTTCCTATTAAAAAAAATGTTGCCTTAACATCTTTTTCTTTTAATATATCAAGAACCTTATTTGTAAGTGGACTAGGTCCATCATCAAAAGTGAGATATATTACTTTTTCATTGCCAGTTACATTTGGTTCTGCTGCATAGCTATTTTGAAAATCTATACAATTTACCGTTAATAAAATAGCTGCAAATACCAAACAAGCTATACAATAATGCTTTTTAAATTTCAATTTATACACCTTCTAAATTATAAATAAATATACATCAGTATTATTAGCAAAAAATTTAATATAATAACTGCCAATATATTCATCACATGATTTTATGCTAAATTTCTAATCATATATGTACAAAGGTTTTCTATGAAATGTTAACAGATGGATTAATAAACTATATTTCGAGGAGGAGTTATTATTGCAATTAAAATATAGAATAAGAAAATTTAGAATTATATCTTTATTAAAATATACAATCTTAATACTTATTTTTTTAATGCTACCTGTATATAAAAGTTCAGCATATAAATCTACTCAGGATATAAATAAAGATGAAGTGGGTTTAGAAATTCGAAAAATATATAATATTCGTTGCTTTGCGCTCAAAACTGGAAATTATTCAACGCTAAATGAATATTATGATATTTCTAAACCAAGTGGTAAATATGCATTAGAACATGAAATAAAAAGATTTAAATATTTAAGTGACTGGTCCACCCAAAGAAATATAGAGTTCAAAGATATTAAGTCCACTGTTAAACTGAAAAAGCTCATTCCCTCAGGCAATGCATTAAAACTAATTCTTGAAGAAAGTTATAAATTTGACTATGCATATAAAAATGATCAAGTTAATCCCTTAAATTCATTTGGAATAGGTATACGTCATACAATAAAATTAGTGAAAAAAAGTGAAAAATGGATTATACTTAGTGATTGGTATACTGACTGCTTTGAAGATTCACTGCAATCTTATACATCCAATTTAAATGATAAACTTAATTCATCAAAACATACTTTGTGCTCAATAAAAAATTTTATAAATGTGATTAACAGCAATAAAATATTTTATAACAGAGAAAAAGCAATTGATTATGCTAATAAATATTGTGGTGCAGCTTGGGGAAGTAGTAACAATTTTAAATATAATAAAAAGTATGATGATTATAATGGCTTGGGCGGTGATTGTACTAACTTTGTTTCTCAAGTATTAGGAGATACAGAAGGTGGTTCGATGCATACTAACAATATATGGCACCCTGGTACCAGTGCTTGGTCAAATGCAGATGGCTTAAAAAATTATTTACTACATAGTGGTAGAGGAACTATTATAAAAATTGGAACTTTTAATGAGTTAACAGATTCCAAATCCAATATAGCAAACGAAATAATTAATAACTTAAAAATTGGAGATTTAATAGCTTATGAAAAAGGAAGAGGAAACATAGACCATTTTGCGGTAATAACAGGGTTTGATAATCATAAATATCCTTTAGTTAATTCTCATACAACAGATAGATATCATGTTCCATGGGATTTAGGCTGGGGAAATAAAGGCATAAGATTTTTTATTATACACATAAATGATTATTAATTTTGAATGTTTTTCTTATTCTATACTAACGATACAATCTATTCATAGGAGTGAAAATTAGAATGAATAAAGCCGCTCATAGAATCTATTTATTAAGTTTGATTATTTTATTTATATTTTTATGCGCATCATCAAAACTAGTCATAAATATTTTTCGAAATTACTCAAATCATACAAATAACGTTTTAAGCGTTAAAAAAGTAGAGATTATTTCTCATAGAGCCAAATGTTTTATAGGTGAAACTGAAAATTCTATGGATGGAATTAAAGATTCTATAAGCTATAAGGTAGACTATGCTGAAATTGATGTTCAGGAAACAAAAGATGGTGTAGTAGTATTAATGCATGATAAGACTTTAAAAAGATTAACTGGGCTAAACAAAAAAATCAACCAATTAGATTATAAGGAAATTAAAGAATTAAATATAAACAGGCTAAATTTCCCTGAATGCACAATTGAAGAGATTCCCACTCTGGAACAGGTAGTAAAATATAGCAGTGGTCACTTCCATAGCTTGTCTTAACCAGCATAAAAAATCTTGCTGCCCTTTGAATATCAGTCATGCCCCTGGTATCATACTGACTTGCAGAATCATAAAACACTTCCCTTGAATTCGACATAAATAAGAGTTCCCTCTGCAGTTCCCCACAGTGAAATTTCACACACCTGAATAAATTGACCAGGTCACCATTTATGTCGTTGTAGACTTCCATATTGGCCAGCTTATCTTTTGAGAAAAGGACCATGCTGCGCCCCCAAATACTTCTATGTATCTATTAAATTTTTCAGGAAACCTCTTAACTATTTCCTTCCTGAGTAATTTCTTTCCACCTATCCATCCTATAAAACTATTCATATAGTACCTCCTATATTCCAGATAATACTATTATGTACAAACATACGTTCTATTTCAGGGTAGAATATGGATGGACTTTATAAATATAGATTACTGGTTAAAATTTATGTTATAATAATTATCAAGCGAATAAAGTGTTTTTAGTTAGTCACTCCCCAGGATTTTATCTCTTGCAAAGGAGTCGTTGCGGTTAATCTGACAGCAGAGGGGGTGGCAACTTTGAGTGATGCTGTTACTGCATTAGCATTTATATGTGTTACATCACTGGGCTTAACGGCTATAGTGATTGTAGGAACATATTTTAAAGATAGGCTTAAAATTAAAGGTAAATCTTCAGTTGGCAAGTTAACTGAAAATGAAATATCCATAACCACTGAAGAAAAAAACTCAAAAAATTAAAAATGCACTACTTGGCGAAGGGTGCATTTTTAAACTAAAAACAATTTAATCATTTTAAAACCGTAACGGCTTCTTTTAAATATATTATACCACAATGTATTATATTTTAAACACTTAATGCATTATATTTTATATAAAAATAACATTTTTGAAATCACATATGGTAACGTAAAAGTAAATTTTTGCGAAGGAATGTATATTAATTGATTTAATCTTAATATTATGCTAAAATCAGTTTATAATTTTAAACTTGTGAATCATAAACTAATTATATATTTAAGTTTTCTAGGGTTCCGCAGTTTGTAGCTGGCAGGTCCAAGAGAAAACTCACAGTTGATTGTGTACACGGAAGGATAAAAGCCTGGGAGATATTTAATAATATCTCTATGGCTTTTTTATTTTTTATTGTTGAGGAGGTATATTTTAATGAAAAAATTTATTACTGAAGATAACTTTTGGAACCTATTCCCCAATGCAAGGATTGGTGTTGTTGTTTTCCATAGAATAGATAACTCTATAAAAGATAAAGACAAATATAAGGATATGATTTATAATTCAGAAAAGGAAGCCTTAAAATATTTGAAAAATGCAGAATTCAGCAGTAACGAAGTTATAAAAGCATGGAGAGAAGCGTTTCAAAAATTTAAAACAAAGAAAGGTGCAAGGTCATCGATTGAGGCATTACTAAAGCGAGTGCATAATGGAAACCATTTAGGAAATATTAATCCTCTAGTTGATATTTACAACTCTATTTCATTAAGATATGGATTGCCCTGCGGTGGTGAGGATATCGATACATTTGTTGGGGATATAAGATTGACTAAGGCAGTTGGAGATGAAAATTTTGTTACATTAGGAACGGATAAAAATTCACCACCATATGAAGGTGAAATAGTATATAAAGATAATGAAGGAGCAATTTGCAGGTGCTTTAATTGGCGTGAATCAGTAAGAACAATGCTCACTGAAAATACAAAGAATACTTTTTTGTGCATTGAATTAATTGATGAAAGAAGATTGAAAGAGTTTGAGACTGCTTTAAAAGATTTAGCAAAAACAGTACAGGACAATTTAGGTGGAACATATAAGATTTCAATTCTTGATATTAACAATAAAGAAGTATCAATAAAGTAATTTGAGGAGGGTAAGCTGATGAGTGGCTTTAGTTATAAAGGTATTTATATCGAAGATGGAAAAAGGGTACTGGAAGTTAACATACTTCCAGAAAAGTATTGTAATTTTGATTGCATATTTTGTCCTATTGGAAGGTCGCAAAATAAGATAGATACCCAAAAGTCATTTGATAAAACAGATAGTTCATTGATTGAACTAGAAAACATGATAGAAAATACAAAAGCAGAATTAATCTTTATTAACTCAAAGGGAGAAGCCTTAATAAATGATAAAATTGGTGATATCATTGACTTTATCAAAGTCAAAGGTTTACCTGTAAGACTGCTTTCTAATGGATATTTACTAGGTAAAGATGAATATATAAAAATTGCTAATAAATGTGATGAGGTTGTTGGAGAGATAAAAATAATAACAGAAGAGGATTTTCAAAAAATCCAAAGACCGATTGAAGGGTATACGTTAGTAGAATATATTTCAAACATGGTTTCCTTTAATAAACAATACAAAGGGAAATTTATATTTGAAATTACTATCATTAAGGGCTATAACGATGATGAAGAATCAATTCAGAAGATGAAAAATATTATTAAGGAAATATCTCCTAACAAGATAATTATTGCAAGAATGGAGGATGAAAGATTTAAGAAAAAACTTGGTATAACTGATGAAATATTTGAGGAAATTTCAAATGCATTACTAAATATTTAGTAATGCTATTCTTATATTGTTTACTAGGGGTGGTAATCCCAGAGTAGCTACTATAAACCGCAAAATCAATTCCGTAAAATGTAATTGAGTTCAGGGGGTGAAAACCATGAAATGGACAATATTAGTTATTGCAGGCCTATTTGAAGTAGCATGGGCTATAGGTTTAAAATATTCGCAAGGATTTATAAAACTTGTACCAGGTATATTTACAATAGTAGGTATGATAGCAAGTTTCTGTTTTTTATCATTAGCATTAAAAAGTCTTCCCTTGGATACAGCATACGCAATTTGGACAGGCATTAGAACCATCGGTACTGTAATTTTAGGGATAGTATTATTTAAAGAACCTATCACTATAATCAGATTAATTTGTATTGGATTCATAGTAGTAGGAATAGCTGGGTTGAAACTTGTATCTCATTAACTTTTTGATGATTTGCAATATTCTTATTTTGTTTACTAGTTAAAAATAAACCCCAGGCCAGATTAATGACCCGTGGTTAAAATTATTGAGCTGGCTGTGCTGGAGTTTCTGTATTAGCTGTATCATTCGCAGGGGCTACAATATTCTGCATATCAGCAATTTTTTTCTTCAATTCTTCATTTTCCTGTTGTAATTGCCCTTTTTCACTTTGGAATTGTGAATTTTGAGTTTGAAGCTGAGATACCTGGGTTTGAATTGCCGTTTGCTGAGCTGTCTTCCTTTCTTCAGGAGTTTTGAGCTCATATACTTTGTTCTCAATTACCCCTGAAACTATTGTCTTCACATTTTCATCCACTTCTATACCCAGCTTATTAAGCACATTATAAACATAATCCTCTGCACTCTGTTTTCTCTGATCTGCCGGGAGCTGAGAAGATACATTGAGTTGTGTGCTGCCTGTCCCACTCCTATTTCTGCATATTTTTCTATAACACTTAAGATATTTAAAAACTTATTTCCAGGTACCAGTGCCTTTGCTGCATCCGTATACTTTTTAACTTCCTGCAATCCAGTATCAACCTTTTGTAAAACATCTGCTGTATTAACACCCTTTTTCTTTAAAAAAGGCAATAAGATTAATACTGTGCTTCCTACTCCCACGGCCAGTCCTAAAACTATAAATAATACATTTAAATTTGTCATAATACATTTCTCCATTTATTTTAGTTATTTAAAAATATACTCCCCAGGTCTCTATTCTTAGAACCCCATCCGTAGGCCTGCCCCAATTCTTCTGTAAATTGGTAACAGCTTGGAATGTAGACTCGTCATAAACCATTGGAGTATAGGAACCTTCTTTCAAATAGCTATAGCCTTGTAACTTCTGCTGTACCCAAAGGACTACGTAGCTTTTATGTCCTTTTACTATGATATTTTGTACCCCCTTTAATGCTGCCATGGTAGCTTGGCCTGCTATTCCATCCACATCTAATCCTGCATTATATTCGGAGTTTAGGTCATATTGTAAAGCCTTAATCTGCTCCACAAGTGGATCCGGGTTTCTTGTACCACCCAGACTTTTGTAAAAATCCTCTGTCATATAATTTAAGTCCAGATAACCTCCTATGCCAGGTATTTGCCCCTTTTCAGAATACTGTCATATAGCGTATTCATTCCACAGTACAGTATTTGGATAACTAACTCCATAATGAGCTACCCATAAAGGATACCCAGTTATTTTGCTATTTAAGTAGGCCTTTATATAGCTTGGATTACAATAAATAAGTACTGGAGCAACAGTTAGACGCTATCTTTAAAAATTCAAGACATGCATCTGTCATATCTCCACTGCACTGCTGTTCAAAGTCCAGGACTAAAAAATCCGGTTTGGAGCTTTCTACAATAGATTTGAAAAAGTTTGCCTCCTTGATAGCTTTTCTTTAGTTGTAAATCTGCCAAAATGATAAGCCCCGGTAATAATTCCCAGGGCTTTGGCTTTTTTAATATTGTCATTATAGAATTTATCTACAAAGGTACTTCCTTCGGTGGACTTGGCAATCACAAAGAAATTACCTACATCTTTAATAGAATTTATATCTACATTACCATTGAGATTACTTACATCTACACCTTTAATCATAGAATCATTCCTTCTTTTCTATCCCATCAATTCTGTGATGAGCTGATTTTGTGCTCTCTTCAACTCTTGTAACTCTTTCCTCAATAAGGCTTATTTTTGCAGCCTGTAATCTGAAATCTAGCTTTATATCGCTTACATCTTTTCCAATATAATCTAGTTTAGTTTCTAATCTAGTATTACAAGACGCATCTTCCTTTGTTTGCTTTTTCATATAGTTAAAAGCACTTATAATGCCTACTATCGCACCTGTTACAGTGCAAATCAGTCCAATAGTTGCATAATCCATCTCTAGCCTCCTGTTTAAGTATTTTTAAATATAAAAAAGAGTCCTGGATTTCTCCAAAACTCTGATCCACTTATTTCGTTTGGTGCATCATATGATGCATAAGTGCCATACTAACAACTCTGCTTAAATATTGTCTTGCTTGATCCACTGACGCACCGCAGCACATCAACGTATTTAGTAACTCTGGATGATGGCACTCAAACATCCTTACAATCTCTTGAGTATCTGTTTGTATTCTTTCCCTGTCTGCTTGCGACATATTATTTTTCGACATATTATTTTCTTTCATATTATTTTCCTTCATGTTATTTTCTTTTACTTTATTTTCCTTCATGTTATTTTCCTTCATATCTTGCATTTCTTGTCCCATGTTAGGCATATGCTGCATAGGTGGTGTTGCATTTTCATTGTTCATTCTGCAATAACAGCACATTGGCATAATTTCCATCCCTGGATGTATATATGGATACATAAAAACCTCCAATAAATTTTTTACATAATAACATATTATGTAAAAGACTTCTATTTCGGTAAAACTATTTTGTAAATTTCAGGACAAAAATAGAAAAGCTATCTCTAGCTCCTATTTTGCCTTGTATTCTATTGTGCTGTATAATCCTGCCCGGTTATGGTCTTAAATTCATCTGCTGTTACAATACTTTTACTTACAGCCTGCTTAACCATGTCCAAAGTTACCCAACTATTTTTATAACACATACTCCAAAAATTAAAATATTTAATTATAATATACGAGCCAGAAATATTCTTTAAATAATCAAGATAGTCTAATCCTTCTTCCACAGTTCCTACAACACCATTTATATTTATATTTTCCCTAACATTTTTGGGAGTAAGATTAGTTAAATAGGTTCATTAGAATCATGGGTATTATTATATGCAAAACTTTTCACCGTAAGATTACTATAATACCGATCTGGTCTTGCATCATAAACGATAATTTCTGGATAAGATAAGCAAGTAACAACTATTAAACTAGCCTTAAATGTTAAATTAGTTACCAATAAAGATATCTTTCAGCTTGTGAACCATTAATATCAATATACATAACAGTATTTGAACCGCTAATAGTTGAACCACTAGCATATTTTTTACCCAAATAAATATTGTCAATAGCATTTTTAATATCATTCCATGCACTAGAATTATTTAGGGAAGTTCCTGCTTTACTATTTACAGCATTGGCTATATTAGTCTTTACTTTCATACATATTGAATTACTCACTTATCTAACCTCCTTCAAGGCTCCTTTAAATTATCTGTTGCTTTCTGTGTATGTAATTTAGAACTAGAGCAATAAGGGCATCTAAGCTCTCCATTAAACTTTTCTTGCTGTTCTACCAGTAATACAAATTCTCTACTGCATCTATTACATTTATAACTTATGTATATTGGTTTCATTATTATCAACTCATTCCGTGCATAAAAATAGAGCCTTATACTATACAATATAGGCTCTCTAAAGTGCTCTAATTATTTAATTAAAATAGCATAGGAACTAATCTATACTCTTAGGGTTTTCTTCTTTTCCCTGTTGTTTTAAATACCATCTTGATGCATTAATTTTCTGGTTCAAATCGCCGGCAGATGGTTCAAAACTTTTTATTACCTTATCTTCTTCTTGAAGTTCACATAAAGCATCATAAATTGGAGAAGCACCCAAATGAGCATCATCTATTTTTAAAAGAAATCTTAAAGTAGTCATTGGGCATTCACTTAATCCACTTATATAATTATGTTTTTTTAGTATGTCTAATATTTCTTGCTTTAAATTCTCTTTATCCATATATATTATTTCCTCCTCAATTTTTATGTCTATATAAATTTCTACAAGCAATGATAATATCCTGCTAAAATAAAAAGATGGCAATAAGTACCAGATTATTTGGTACTCTAAGCTACTAACCTCTCCTATTGAACAAGCATTGATTTTTTGCCTGCTTTTAATTTTGCGCAAAAAAGCACCCGGTTAAATCCGTGTGTCTGTAAAATGGTTCTCTTCTTATTGAATTCCTATAATATATGTTATCAAACTATAATTATACTTTCAACATGTAATGCATGGTAATACCTAAATCTATCAGATATTATTTATAAACAATACATAAAATAAGCACCCTAAATTACGGATGCTTACCATAACAATAACAAAGGAGATCTATTTGTGGTGGTTGCATTTAAGTTTACCGTACCCTGCAACCACAGGCACCATCCTGGTAATTATTATTTAAAAGGAGTATCAACATATTATTATATTATACTTAAATCATTAAAATCTTATAAAAAATTTACCCCGCCAGCATTGTTAAGGGGCTTGGCGGGTTTATATAAATTGAGAGGGTATTACAATCTAACTTTATTTTCATTTGCAAGCCTTCTCGGAGTATCCCACGTAACAACTGGAGCAACTTCTTTATTCAGGACAATATCTCCATTAGGCTTTGTTTTATATATGGACCTATTCTTTTTCACAAATGTACTGTCACCCATGTACCTATTAGCTTGATAGTTTACTGCTTTTACTACTTCACGCCTACGAGTTAAAGCAATTTGATGATCTGTTTTCAGCCAATCAAAATTCCTTTGAATACATTTCTTAATAGTATCTTTCTTACAATTTAATTTCTTAGCAATCTCAGGAGCTGTCATTCCTTCTAAGTATAATTTTTCAATCTGCTTCTTATCTACAATAGCTTTCATTTAATCAACTTCTAAAAATGTGTATAGTTCACCCAAACCATAAAAGGGGACATGCTTTATTTTTACAAAATTAAATACTAAATTCTTTATGACTCAATTATATTACATTTTGGCAATATTTTAATTCCTACGTAATATTCCTGAATAATTCCTAATATTCTTTGAAACGTGAAATTAAAATACCGCAAAATTCACTTCTGAATAATACGGTATTTTAATAAATTATTTACTTTTATAATATAAAAAAATCCCTAACCATATAAAAGCTAAATTTTAAAAAATCAAAGTTTATCTTTCTTAAACTCATTTTGAAGATATAGAGAGATTTTATTTAAAGCTTTATCCCCTTCATTTGAAATCCGATCCATTGTAAGAAATCCATGTGGACTACCCTTATATATAGTAACAATGATCTCATTTCCTGCTTTTTTTAGCTTTTCAGCATAGGCTTCTCCTTCATCTCTCAATGGATCTATTTCAGCTATTATCATAAGTGTATGAGGCAACCCTTTAAAATCTTTAGCTAGCAAAGGAGATGCATAAGGGCTTTTCCTATCTTCTTTCTTTGGTACATATAGGGATATATATTTCTTCATATCTTCTCTAGAAATACTAAAATTACTAGACAGATAGGACCAAGATTTACTATTTAATTCATATATATTTGTTGATGGATATATTAGCACCTGACAAGTTATGTGCGGTCCATTTTTATCCTGTGTAATCTTAGAAACTGCAGCTGTAAGATTTCCACCGGCGCTATCCCCTGCAACAGCTATATGTTTTGCATCCCCATTAATACGTCCGGCATTCTTATAAGTCCACTGGAGCACATTATACACATCATTTAATCCAGCAGGAAAAGGATTTTCCGGTGCAAGACGGTAACCTACTGATACTACTATTGCTTTTGTATTTTTTGCTAGTTTCCTGCAAACATTGTCATGAGTGTCCAAATTTCCTCCAACCCAGAAGCCACCATGTGAATAAACAATTATGGGGAGCTTACTACCACCTTGAGGCGTATATATACGTATAGGAATCTTAGTTGAAGATGTATCTATGCTGACATCTTTTATATTAGAAAAGGGTATAGGTTTAGCACTCCATTTAACAGCATCATTATTTAAAATTTGGCGTATTTCTTTTATTGGCTTTCCTTTAATTGAATTAGGGTTAAGGTATTTATTAATCTTCAACATTACAGCAACCTTAGTATCAAGCTTCCCATAACTTGTTATAGTTAAATTTTTAATAAGTAAGAAAACTCCAATAATAACAGCTAGGATTACGACTACAAATATCCAAATACCTTTCTTATTTTTCATTTATCCAACCTCCGATATTATGCTAAACTTAATTTTCGAGAACATAAATTCTATTATGTATTTTATACTAATGGTATTTGATTATACTTAAATCGGCATTAATAGCAATTATTAAATTCATTTAAAATACCGTATTATTCAGTTTTCAAAGAGCCATTGTTCATATTTTTCATTTCAACTTTTAGTTTGCAATAATTTCATTTCTATGCACTAATCCAAGCTTCCAGTTAATTATATTCTCAATCAGCCTATGCCGTCTTTTTGTAACTGCACCTTGCGACATATTAAATTTCATCCCAATCTGCCAGTCTGCTCTCTTGTACTTGTATTTCTCCTTCAAGAACTCCTGATCTTCAATCCTTAAATCCTTTATATTAGCCTCAATCACAGCATTTGTGGTTTCCATATTTCTTAGAGTTTCCTCTATATCTGCTACCTGTTTCTTTTTCCAATACTGTTCCCTTAGTAACTTATCCTTTATACATAATAAAGTCCTCTCAGCATAGCTTTCACCTGTAGGACTTGTTTGTACTCGCTCTTCAGTTGATACTTATTTATGCTGGGGATGATGAATCCCCAGTGTTTAATCCCTATATCAAGTTTTCTATATTAAATAACATTTTGATACCTTTATACCAGGGATTTTTATTTCTGGTTTTTTTCTTTGAATAATCTAAGTAACGCATTTGAAAGTATCTTCATTGACTTTTCAAAGGATTTAATTAATTTTTTAATAGCATCGGATTTTTCAATTACCTCAATTTGTTTTATTGTCTTATCCAGTTGTTCAAAATTGAACTTTCTCAGTAATGCCTTTTGCTGAGAATATCCTATGCCCAGTTCAGATAATTTTTTCATCCTTTTAGCTTTTTCTCTCTGATATTTATTCATTAATCCTTCTCATTCCAGTCTTTACATTTGTTTTGCAAACATAAAAACACCGTAAAATTCATTTGAATAATACGGTGCTAAAAATAATTGTTCTTTTTTAATCACTGCTGACTCTTTTCAGCAGCTTCCGCATCCGCTTTAGTCACATGGACTGTATCTCGTGGATGTTGAGGAGGTGCATAAATAGAATATACTTTAAGTGGTTTATTACCTGTATTGATAACATTGTGCCACGTACCAGCAGGTACCATTATTGCAAAGTCATCATATACTTTTTCTTGAAAGTCCAAATTATATTTACTGTTTCCCATTTTAACAAGTCCTTGGCCTTCTTCAACACGTATGAACTGATCGACGTTCGGATGAACTTCTAAACCAATATCATCACCAACATTGATGCTCATCAAGGTAACCTGCAGATGGTTTCCTGTCCATAAAGCAGTGCGAAAAGTATTATTTTGCTTAGTAGCTTTATTAATATCAACTACAAAGGGTTGTGGTCCATAATCCTTCAACTGAATTGAGCCATCATTTCTTGCTAATCGTGAAGAATCAAATTTTGAATTATACTCAACTTCATTCTCACAAGGAATATATTGGTCATTAAACTTCCTCGAATAATTCGGGTCATACATTGGTATATTAGCTAAATAAGGACATGGATAAGTATTGCAGTAAGGATATTTTCTATATATATTATGCATATTGTTCCTTTCTTTCATAGTCTTACCAAATTATAATATGTTCTAGGTTTTGGAAATGTGATTATACCAATTATAAATAAAATCGTATCCTTAATGCTACACCGTACTATTCAATTTTCAAAGAACAATTTTACCTAATTTAATTTGCAAAATATTTATTTTATCTATCTATATTTCCTTATTCTGTTTCACATTTTCTTTAACAAGTTGCAATATTTCTTTCCCTTTATCTCCTCTATAAGCTGTCATATCTAAATATTCATCTAAGTTCAATCCCCTGTTCCCATGCTGCTAATTTAGCCATAGCATAATAAAAATAAGATATAGGGCAATCACAAAGAGGTTCATTTTCTATAGTCCATTCTGGAACTTCATTATCTACTTTGCAGTATTTTGTACAACATTTATTTGTATATTCTAATAAATCTTCTTGTTTGCTATTATTTCTTACGAACCCCACAAAGTTAACCAATAGAGAAAAAAACACTCGTGCTGGATATGTTTATGTAATTTCTAATATAGGGTCCTTGGGTCAGGATGTATATAAAATTGGTATGACTAGAAGGCTAGAGCCAAATGAAAGAGTTAGAGAATTAGGTGATGCTTCTGTTCCTTTTAAATTTGATGTACATGCTATGATTTTTAGCGAGGATGCCCCTACTTTAGAAAATTCATTTACAAAAATATAGCTCAAATTTTTTCCACTAAAACCACTGGTGTTTAACCCCATATGTTCAACCTGAGTATCTTTTTTTGTATATATAATCGGGATATCTTCATTTTTAGAGGTACCGGATGAAGTGGAAATATAAAAATTGCCTATACCCATGCTGCACCTCCAAATACTTCTATGTATCTATTAAACTTTTCAGGAAACCTCTTAACTATTTCCTTCCTGAGTAATTTCTTTCCGCCTATCCATCCTATAAAACTATTCATATAGTACCTCCTATATTCCAGATAATACTATTATATGCAAACATATGTTCTATTTTAAGGTAGAATATGGATAAGCATTATAAATATAGCTAATTATTTATAATTTATGCTATAATATTTATCAAGAGAATAAAGTGTTTTTAGTTAGTCACTCCCCAGGTTTTATCTCTTACAAAGGAGTCGTTGCGGTTAATCTGACAGCAGAGGGGGTGGCGACTTGAGTGATACTGTAACTGCATTAGCATTTATATGTGTTACAGCACTGGGCTTAACAGCTATAGTGATTGTAGGAACATATTTTAAAGATAGGCTAACAATCAAAGGTAAATCTTCAGTTGGTAAATTAACTGAAAATGAAATATCCATAACTACTGAAGAAAAAAACTCAAAAAATTAAAAATGCACCCACTGGAATAAGTGCATTTTTAATTAGCTAAAAATATAAATTTTAAACTTAAAACCGTAACAGCTTCTTTTAAATATATTATACCACAATGTATTATATTTTAAACAGGTAAAGTATAATATTCCGAACAAATAAGAAATTAATTTACATAAATATGTATTATTTTTTATACAAAAACAAAATTACAATGATTCATAATAGTAAGTAAAAGCGAATTAATATTATTTATTAATAATAATATTAGGAGGTAAACATAATGGCTGATGAAAGAGTTGTTATAGGTGCTGAAACAAAGTATCCACTTAATGGAATATTGACCATTCCTAATGAAACTAATGGATTGCTTCCTGTGGTTGTATTAGTTCATGGCTCTGGTCCAAGTAATATGGATGAAAAGGTTGGAAATAATTACCCTTTTAAAGACCTTGCCGAAGGCTTGTCGGAAAAAGCAATTGCAATACTGCGTTATGACAAGAGAACACTGGTATACGGAGAAGAAATGAAAAACGATACTGGATTGTCGGTTAAAGAGGAAACAATTGAAGATGCCATCCTTGCATCTGATTTCTTACGAAAAGATTCACGTATTGATTCAAACAAAATATTTATTGTAGGTCATAGTTTAGGTGGGATGTTGGCTCCACGAATTGATGCAGAAGGTGGAAATTTTGCTGGAATTATTATTATGGGTGGTTCTCCACGTAAATTTGAAGAAATTCTGATGGACCAAAATAATGATGTTTTAAACTCACTGAATAAGTTTTTGAAAATAATTGCTAAGAAACAAATAAAAGCATTATCATCCAAATTTGACAACATCTATAACCTAAGTGATGAAGAAGCAAAATCAACCTTAGTTTTGGGAAAACATACCAGATCCTATTACTTCAAAGAAATGGGCCAACATCCATCCACTAATTATCTCAAAGTATTGAGTAAACCAGTATTAATTTTGCAGGGAGATAAAGATTCCCATGTATCAGTAGAAAAAGATTTTGATGGTTACAAAAATTTATTGGGCGATATGCCAAATGTAACATTTAAACTTTATCCCAACTTAAATCATTTATTTATGCCTTCTATTTATGGAAAGATACTAAAAATAAAAAAAGAGTATAAGGCTGCACAGCATATTGATAAACAAGTTATAAATGACATTTCCAACTGGATTCTTTCAATCTAGGAAAATCAACAGAAGTTTTAGAAAACCCATTATTTCGCATTCTTCAATTTTTGTGAACTAAAATAAGCCCTAGGTCAAATTAATGACCTAGGGTTAAAATTATTGAGCTGTATTGGCTGGAGCTGTTGTATTTTGTACAGGAGTTACAGTGCTTTGTATACTAGCCTCCTGTTTAAGTATTTTTAAATATTAAAAAGAGCCTTGAATTTCTTCAAAGCTCCTTATTCACTTAGTTCGCAAAATAGCTTTATTGTAACTTAACTAACCTTACAAAATAACTCCATAAGCTTGATGGCCTTTCATCCTGATAAAAATAGCAGGATAGAACATCATCAAACCATATAATTATCACAGTCGACAAATACCAGTAGATAAAGTTTTTCAAACATATCTGCCCAATAAAATTACATTTCTCTTGGGAATAATCCCACAAATTCAAATGTAAGTACAGATTGAAAAATATTCCTGAAAGCAATTCTATTGCAGTAATTACAGAGCCTCCCTTAACTACCTGCTGCCAAATCTTGAGGTTATAATATCCAGGTCTATCATTTAGAGAACCTATAATCACACCACATAACCCACCTATAGGAAACATCCATAAAGAAGTCCAACCACATAAGCTCCACTTGGATATACCATTAAAACCTATTAATGAACCACTAAAAGCTCTTGAAAATATCTCTACGTTCAGATAAAGGCTTCCAAAGACTAGAAAATGGATTATTTTATTTTTTAAGTAATAGTCGTTGGAATAACTGTATCCCATACTACTAAATTCACCTCTTCCACTGTTGCAAGTATTTTTACATAAGCCTGCAGTAATTCCTTATGTTTTATAGTATTTGTCATAAAAGTTTTCGTTATAAGTATTTTTAAAACAAAAATAAAAAAGCTATCCCTAGCCTCCCATATAAGTATTTTTAAGTATTAAAAAAGAGTCTTGGATTTCTCCAAAACTCTTAGTATTCGTATAATAAGAAGAATGCGTCTTAACCGTATTTGACAGCATATATTCAATCAAGTATTCTTTCAAAATATATGCTATCACGCCATTTTCCATTATAATGAATATATTTATTATAACGTCCAACAAATTGAAAGCCATTCTTAATTAATACTATTTGAGAACCTATGTTATCAGGTGATGTTCCTGCTTCTATTCTATGAAGTTTATGATTATTGACTGCTTTATCTAAAATAAGTTTTACTGCACTTGTTGCATACCCCTTCCCCTGATGTTCCTCACCAATTCTATAACCGAGTTCAGCTTTATTAAAACATCCTCTTACTATTGATACTAAATTTATTCTACCAAGAATCATTCCGTTATGATTCTTTATCAAATACATATTTACTAATCCTTTCTCTTGTTCCTCGATTGACTCCTTTATTATTGTATTGAAATTATTTAATTCATAATAGTTATCTCCTCTTGGGAAACCTACTCTCTCAAAAAAAACCCTATTTTTAAGTTCGAATGTAAAAAGTTCCTGTGCATCTGACTCCTCAAGTAAATTGATTATAATATCTGACATAAAAAGCCTCCTTAACATCGTAGTAACTTACTTTTATGATTTAATATTACCATATTTTCACTCTACAAGACAAAAATAAAAAAGCTATCTCTAGCTCCTATTTTGCCTTATATTCTATTGTGCTGTATAGTCCTGTCCGGTTATGGTCTTGTACTGTTCTGTTGTAATTTTATTTTTAACCACAAATATTTTTACCTGGTCTACTGTATAAAGTCCTTGACTATAAAAATAAGTTATTGTATCCATCCAATTCATACTACATCAAGCCTCTTGATCGAGCCTGTAGGAATGTGGCCTGCCTGTCCCATGCGAATTGGAACTTATACTCATATTCCTCCTCTGATTCATTAGTGGAGGTTTTCTCTGTACTTCTATCTTTTGTTTTAACTTTGGATTTTTTAAGTTCCTTAATCATTTCTGATTTTTCAGTAACATCCATAATTCTTTGGGACCTTGCTATGGCCGTATACTGAATTATTATATGTTCCCAAAGCATATCCAACGGATCTTTAACCATAATGTCCTCCACTATTTCTATTGTTTCAGGCGGAAAAATCTTAGAAAAAAAGCCATGCGTTTCAGCGTTTTTATTACCTTTCGGTACGCTACTCACATGACCTTTTGAGTTCTTGTTTTTAGGCTGGGCACCCTTTTTTCGTTTGGAACGTTCCGTATTCTTTTGGAGCGTTCCATTCAATTTGCTGTATATCCTTTTTCGGTTTTATGATCCTTTACTGAAACTTTTTTTATAGCTTTCTTTTTAGCTTCTATATCATCATTCGCTTCAACAAAAATATCATTATACGGTCCTTTTACATTCATTTTATTGGAAATAAAATTTGACCAATAAGTTACTTTATATTTACTCATTTGGCAATCTCCTCCTTTAAATAAAATTTCTATAAAGGAGAGAATATATCCTTTAACTTTCGTTCGCCAATGTTTTACATATTCCTTTTTAACTTATATTCATTTATATGCCCACATTCATGACATTTCTTTTTCAACTTGGTAATGCAGGCATCTTCATCTAATTTTCCAATTACCTTCTTGCATTTCTTACATTTACCTCACCCTCTTAATAGCCCCATTGACCCTTCTGTGGCAATCATGAGCCATCAATTTTTCTATATCATAAAAGGAGAGGTGCTTACCTCTTCTTAATTTATTCTTATTTAATTTTTCTCTCTTGGGCTTTTCTTTTTCCACACCTCTCACCTGCTTTTAATACATTTTAACTTTTATTCACAATATATTATTTCACCCATAATATGTATTGTAAATAAATTTACGGAGGAATTTCATGGATTCTAGTAACAATAATGAAGAAAAAAAACAATATTTCTATAATCCCCAAGCAATGAACTGTCCAATGCATTATCCATCATATTCATGCCCAATGTTTTACGATGAACCAATAGATGATGAATATTATGACGTAGATGAAGATGATGATGATGCAGATGATAACGTTAATTCAGATTATAGGAAAGGAGACCCAAGAAGGCGCAGACGTAGACGTAGAATGATGCATAGGCCTTTCCCTTACCATCATTCAATGCCATTAATCCTTCCAGTCATAATACCTTATGATGATTATGATGATTGGTATTAATTATTAAAAAAGTGTTACTTATCCCATAGAATACACTTAGTTTAAACATCACAAATTTCAAAATAAAATAAGCATCCTAAATGATGGATGCTTATTTTGTATTATAATAAAGGAGTTCAATTTATATAGTATCTTCTGGTGGTTGCACTTAAGTTTATAGTGCCCTGCAACCACAGACACCATCCTGGTAATTATTATTTAAAAGGAGTATCGACATATTATTATATTATACTTAAATCATTAAAATCACCTTAAAATCTTATAAAAAATTTTTCCCGCCAGCATTGTTAAGAGGCTTGGCGGGTTTATATAAATTGAGAGGGTATTACAATTTAACTTTATTTTCATTGTCCAGCCTTCTTGGAGTATCCCATGTAACAACTGGAGCGACTTCTTTATTTATTACTGTATCTCCATTGGGTTTTGTTTTATATATTGATCTATTCTTTTTTACAAACGTACTGTCACCCATATATCTATTAGCCTGGTAATTTACTGCCTTTACTATTTCACGCCTTTGAGTTAGGGCAATTCTATGAGATCCTTTTGGCCATCCAAAATTTCTCTGAATACATTTTTTAACTGTATCACTTTTGTAATTCAGCTTCCTGGCGATTTCAGGAACTGTCAATCCTTCTATATATAAATTTTCAACCTGTTTCTTATCTACAATGGCCTTCATTTAACCAACTCCTAAAAAAGAATATAGTTCACCCAAACCATAAAAGGAGACATGTTTTATTTTTGCAGAATTAAATTCTTTATAACTCAATTATATTATATTTTGGCAATGTTTTAATTCCAATATCATTCCATTTTAATTTCTGAATAATTCCTAATATCTTTGAAGTGCGACATAAAATACCGTAAATTCATTTTTTTCTAAAGATCTTTCTCTTTTATTAATGAAGTTTTTAGATATGCTCATATTTTTCTTTTTTGATATAAATTCAGTTAAAGTTTCAGTTTTACACTGAATGTTCGATTTTCTCTTACCTTTACCATTTAAAGGAGCCGACTCGATAGAAATTAATTTCTATTTTGAGGCGACCCATCTTTCCTTTAATTTAACTTATTCTGAAATAACCTAATAATTAAGTCTTTTTCTACACAATTCTAAATTTATTTCTACATTGGTTTATCGGGTGCATCTATTTGAATCATTGTTAACTGACCACCTGGATATTTTCCATTATTAGTAACCTTGTAGTCATCATGATTATGCATTGGATAAAATTGTGGGAAGAACTGATTATTTGGATCTCCATAAGGCTGATTACAAATTTGTATATAATTTATTAGATCTATTAGTTGTGGATTAGCACAGTTTACTGGCTCTTCTGGAATATCAAAAATAGCAGCAGGATCAATTTCGCTAAGCTGCTTGCAAAAAGAATCAAAACCATCTTGACCCTTCACAATATATTTTCTGTATAAACTTCTTTTATCGTCCGCAGTAATAATTAAATCATAGGTTTCTCCAGATCCAATAGTATTAGTAAATCCCATTTCTGTTAGTTGGTGATTAAGGTGTTTGCACTCCTTACCAAAGACTAAAAAAGGACTTAGATGGCTATCTTTTCCTACCACCATAAAGTGCCAGCCATGAATGTGCCATGGAACCACTTGATAGCCCATATTAATCATTCGAAGTAGGAATTTTTCATTGGTTTTTACGTGAACATAAGATTCATAGTTAATTTGCGTAAGATTTGGATCACTGCCAACACTTAAAGGATGTGGACGAAGTGTATCAGGAAAAGCTCTTCCATTGATTAGCCAAAAGTCTGGTTTAAAATTTATTGCATTAAAAGGATCAGGATTATTTTTTATAGAAACGCTTTTATGCCACTCTGAATCTATATCAGATAAAAGCATCACATATTCCTTATCAAAATAGCTGTGAATATTATTATAAGCAAAATTTCGATTTGTAGCAGTTTTAGGAATATCGTATTGTTCTTCACCGTTTAGTCTCCAATGTCCACATTTATTACATTTTGTAATTCCATTTTTAGCTAAGCTTTCCATAGAAGGATATATAACCAATGCTCCATACATTCCCATTTGAACATGTTCAGAAGCTTCTACATGACAGTGGTACATTAAGGTTCCAGGATCTTCTGGATGAAAGAAATAGGTTGCCTTAGGTGGTGCTGTATCTGTTTTTTCCCACATAGGAACACCAAATGAGCTTTCAGGAAAACCATCTAACTGGGTAGCAACGTGAGCACCATGCATGTGAACTGTGTGAAAATCTTTTAAATCATCACGACGTTCCATGCCAATATTAATAAGCGTAATATATATATGGTCACCTACTTCTCCCCAAATTATAGGAGAAGGAATAGTAGCTTCACCTTTCTTCTTTAAGATTGTATCCCAGTTATCTTTGTCTGTATAATCTAGATATTCATTTCCTTTTATTTTCACTCCATCTACCTCTAAAAGTCCACCTGTAAATCCAAAAATATAAACATCTTCTCTATTTGTAGTACATAAAACCTCATCTTTTGGTAAGCTTATTGATCCATCTGTAGCTAATAAGACATAATGTCTAATACTCATTTTATCATCCCCTAGTATTTCATTATTTTCATTTAATTACTTCATCATATGAGATTAAGAATAAAAAAGTTATACTACATAACAAATATTTATTATGTACTTGTCATTTCAAAGTTATTTACAATAAAACAAGCAAATTTATATTAAAGAAAAAATATAGTATAGCGGAAATGTATTTACTACCAACTGGCTTTATAGTTGTTTCTTCTATTTTTGATGTTCTCGAATAGTTAAAACAAACCCAAACCTTTTGTTATCAAATCTATTAGATGTTACACTCTTCCAGTCAATTTCATAATTAGGTGAATATCCTATTTCTGCCTCACCTAACTCAAGTTTTATATTGTTCTCAATCTCCTTGGCCTTCAGCTCAAGGCTTTTTATTGTATTTTTGAGTTCAAAGTAATTCTTAATCTTGTCCTTATATTCAGATTTTAAATTTATAACTGCACATGGGTTTGAATCCTTGAACCTTTCTTTTAAATATCTTTCTGCGGCATCAGAGCCATCTGATTTTGGCGGCACTCTTTTAAGTACATTGTTTTCCCAAAAATATTTTTCTTTGGCCACAATTATATTTATACGTTCTTGGTCCCTCTCAATTTTCTTATAAATGAATTTCTGCCCACCTATAAGCACGGCTATATATGCCTTTTCATCACCTGTAACCGCCAGGTAGTGCATAACCTGTGCCAGATAACTTCCTGGTATTTCTCACTCTGCCATCTGCTTGACAGGAAGGCATTTGCCGTCTTACATTCCAGTAATGCCTTTTCTCCAACTATCTCCCTGTCTAGATTGGCAGTCATGAATGGATATTCCACGCTTTGAAGTATTGCATTACTCCTTCTGACGCTTTTCCCAGTTTTTCCTGAAAACCTCCTTGCAACATTGGGTTCCAGTATGGTTCCCCAATAAGCAGCTTCACTCTGTTCATAAGACTTGACTATCTCCTGGGTTTTATCTATATAAACATCAAGCGGTGATCTATAATTGTTTATTCCAAGAATTGCTCCTGCATCAGATCCACCAATACCCTGCTGATGACTCTTCAGCCATTTAATTTCCGACATATCTTTGGTTTTGGCTAATACCTTGTACAAATTATTACCTCCCCATTTGATTTTTCTCCCATTATCATGTAAAATGAAAGTATCGATTATTTTCTAACGGTCCTTTTCATAAGGACTCTTTTTTTATACATATTTAAGAAACTCTCTTAGTTCTCCATCTGTCAGTGCTTCTGCATCTTTAAAAATCTCCCCGGTACCTAAACAAAAAATTGATACAGCTGAAAAACTAAATTCTATATTAAGATCAAAAGCAAAAAATAATTAAATTTACTATAACTATCTATAGCTATCTGGAACTAATGTGTTAAACGCAAAAACAGCAATGTCCTGAATCCCTTCAAAACACTGCTATTACTCAATTGGTAGTCCCTAGGAGAATCGAACTCCTGATTTCACTAAGACTTTATTATAAAAATATGTGATGTTCTACAACAGTTGATATGACTATGTTTTATCACTATACAATTATATATGTGTTTACATCTATTTAAAACTTGTGTGGGAAAAATGCGGGAAGAATATTTATTTAATGTAGGTTTTAAAAAGCCCTGGATTCACCAGAGCTTTTCATTTACTTTTTAATTGGCCTATATCCTGCTTCTTGTGCTTCAGCTTCTGTATTAAAATATTCTTCTGCATTGGTTCTATCGTAGTATGGATCACCTGCAAGATGATAAATCTTTTCTCCTTATGCATGAAATTTAAAATCAAAGATATGTAATAAATAACTCTCTACATTTTAAAAAAACAAGATTAATTTCTGGTATGTATTTAAAAATGATTGCCGCAGCCATTAAAAAAATTAAAACTAAATTAGTATAAAATACTGTAGGATACCTAGTTATCAACTTCAATATTCCACAATCACGAGCATGTCTATATTTATTTAAGGCATTTTCTTTTATAGTGAGCTGCTTTTTTAGCTTTTCTAACTTCTCTGAGTCTTGTCCATTTTCTTTCAATACATCATACTGATATTGTAGATTCCAATATGTAATGTTTAAATTTTCTGGCGGCCATTTATTTGTTCCAATATCTTTATCTAGTATTTTTGCTATACAGTATAACAACAAAAATATTGAATTAAACATAATGAACCCTTCTAATGATGCCATAAAAACAAGTCTGTATTTATTAACATCTTTCATATTAGAAAAGATACTCCCTATAGCATTTAATCCACTAAAAAACACAACAACTATAGCTGAGAATATTCCTAATGTTGATATAACAGTAGTATTAAGCCTATCTTCGATTTTATTTGATTTGCTTTCAATATTAGTTTGTGCCGAATTTACTGAAACATTAATTTGGTCAATTAAATTAGAGAATATTCTGTCCTCTCTATTTTGAGAAAAATTTATTCTTTGCGATTCAAGTTCTATATGATCTTGAAGTTTTTCTAATTTTTCAAGCAGTTCAATACATGTAAAGTTTATTGTGCCCGTATAGTTGTTATTTTTAGATAGAATATTATCAATAAGCTGATTTATATCGTTCTCATTTTCTTTACAATAGTTTATTATTGAATTTATATTCGATAATACAAAGTATACTGTTTGTTCGTCATTAATAGCCTTATCGTTAATAAATTTTGCTACTTTAGAATATTTATGCCTATGATTTTGTAAGTAAAACTTTATAAATGACTTTACTATACTGTCCATATCATCAATTTTAAAAACTATTTTGTCTAAAACTTCTTCTATACTTAACCTATACATCATAAAGATTAATTTTCTCCTTGGCCATATAATTTATTAATATTATCAGTATAATAAGATTTTATGTCTTCTATTGAAATGACATCATTTTGTTTTGTCTTTCTCCAAGGATCTTCTGAATGAGTTTTATTTACTAAATCAAAAGGTTCCATGTTTGAATAAATATCTACAATTTGTTGTATTAGCTTTTTGTCGCTGTTGCAAAAGATATTCTCATCAAATTTCTTTTTTTCAATTTTTATCCTACTGCTTTCTTTGTGATAGCCTATATTTATATACTCTTCTTGTTTAGGAATTGGGGAATATCCAAACGTCCTAAACTCTCTATAAACCTTATCAACTACAGGCCCGTATGTCCAATTTAAAATCTCCTCGTGGAAGCACCTTTGGTCTTTCTCCACCAAAAATGCAGCTTGAATGTAATACATTATTTTTTGAAGCTGTAGATTACTAATCGGACTGTTTATATGGTTTGAATAATTTATTACATACCTAGCTACATCTAAAGCATTATAAATCATAAACGTACCTCCTTATCATTATAATTTATTTTTGTTATATTAAATAATACTATTGCATTATATTATGCCTATGTATTGTGAATATATACTATTTGCAATAAAATAAATCAACTTTTATAGTAGAATATCTTATTATAAGATATTCTACTATAAAAGCTAAACTCCTTCAAATTGTGGATAACTTTTTGTATCAATAAGTAAAACCTAATAATTTCTAATAATCAACTCACTATACCTATGCTCTTTATCCTTATATTTTCCCATAAGACTGTGATTTCTCTGAACCTCATCTATACTAAAATCCTTATATAAATCCCTCACAAATTTACATTCATTGTATGAAAGAATGAACTTACCTTTTATATTTTTAAGGCAATTGCATAACCTCATATGGTCCTCTTCTGAAAATTTCACCTGATAATATCTTTCTGCGCCATAATACGGAGGATCCAGATATATAAGTGCATCCTCTTTATCATAGACCTTAAGCAAATCCTCAAAATCCTTATTTTCAATAACTACATCAGAAAGTCTTTCCTGAATATCAGTCAGATATTTAATCATTACATTTACATTTTTCTTTACGCATCCGTAGGATCTGTGGTCACTCCCATAGCTTGTCTTAATTAACATAAAGAAACGTGCTGCCCTTTGAATATCTGTCATTCCTCTAGTATTGTACTGGCTGGCAAAATCATAAAACAGCTCTCTTGAATTCAACATAAATGAGAGTTCTCTCTGCAGCTCTCCACAGTGAAATTTTACACACCTGAATAAATTGACCAGGTCACCACTTATGTCGTTATAGATTTCCATATTGGCCAGCTTATCTTTTGAGAAAAGAACCCATGCTGCACCTCCAAATACTTCTATGTATCTATTAAATTTTTCAGGAAACCTTTTAACTATTTCCTTCCTGAGTAATTTCTTTCCGCCTATCCATCCTATAAAACTATTCATATAATACCTCCTATGTTCCAGATAATACTATTATATACAAACACATGTTCTATTTCAAGGTAGAATATGGATAAGTATTATAAATATAGCTAATTATTTATGCTATAATATTTATCAAGAGAATAAAATGTTTTTAGTTAGTCACTCCCCAGGTTTTATCTCTTGCAAAGGAGTCGTTGCGGTTAATCTGACAGCAGAGGGGGTGACAATATGAGTGATTCTATTACTATTACATCTATAGTATGCGTTACAATAGTAAGTATAGTGGGTATTTTTGCCATGCTTGCATACTTAAAAGAAAGAGCCATTCTCAAATATAAGAACAGCTCTAAACACAGTAATAATGAAATATTTATTACTGCGGATAGTGATAAAGAAAATAACTCAAAAAACTAAAATGCACCCATTGCCTTGAGTGCGTTTTAGATAACTAATATACAAATTAAACATAAAAACCGTAACGGCTTCTTTTAAATATATTATATCACAATTTATTATTTTAAATCATATTTTTTCTAGTAATTATACTCTTACTCTATAGTTTATATCATTTATTCTAAAATCTCATCTAGACCCTTCTAAAATCTTAAAATATACTATTAATAATCACTTTTATAAAAAACTGTTTATTGTGGAGTATATTACATACCAGCCATTTTTCTACATTCACCAGCACATGTACGACATTCGTCTGCACATTTTTGGCAATGTTCATCTTTAAACATATCACATTCTTTTGCACATGCATCACAAATTATAGCACACATCTTGCAATGTTCTTTTACAAATTGTCCATTCATAGACATAAGTCCAGCTGACATTTCGCACATTCTTGCACACTCAATAAGTATTTTCACACAGCTTCTTCTTGCGTTTAAATCAGGTTCATTAATGCATGCCTCAAAACATTCATGACATGCCTGTGCACACCTATTACA
The DNA here is from genome assembly GCF_041205085.1 of Clostridium moutaii. Classification (NCBI taxonomy): domain Bacteria; kingdom Bacillati; phylum Bacillota; class Clostridia; order Eubacteriales; family Clostridiaceae; genus Clostridium; species Clostridium moutaii. Next base: position 4,610 of record NZ_JBGEWD010000025.1, on the reverse strand, counting down.
TTCATCAATACATGTTTGATATTTATTTGTTGTCATAGTTGCTATTCCCATTTAAAACACTCCTTTATTCGATTTTCTACACAAAATATATTATGCGTAGAATCAAATATTCATATACTAAAATTAAATGATAAATTTAAACTTTTAAAATTTAGAAAAGAGGCTATCTTTTCTAATGATCTGTTCATCATTTTGAGACAGCCCCTTTTTCCCATCAAAGATTCCTTGTAGATTCGACTTCTTTATGTGGTTTCTCTGAAGGAAAGCATACCAAAGTTTTTATGATTTGATTTGTGCTTTTTTGCTATTGTACTCTTTTTCGGTTATTTCTCCCCTTGCGTACCTTTCATTGAGTATATTAAGGGCATTGTTTTCCACTGCTCGGTCATTTGGTTTACCTGACTGCTGAAGATAGCGTACCAGAGCAATAATTCCTAAAATCATTAGGATAATTACACCTATCATCATAAACCATCCCCATCCGCGGCCCATCATTCCGTATCCATAATAACTCATCATTAATATCACCTTCACTTTTATTGAAAAATATCTAATAATTTAATTATTTGAATCACGTCCAAAAATTATTCGTGCGAAGTTTCTATGTATATTGTCTGGTATCATTATAATCTTTATTATTAAATAATTTCTCTTATAATAAGTTCTGTAACAAGCTCAAAATGCTCTATTCCATTCAATATTGTAAATGACAAGCTTAACATATTAAGAATACCAACAACAGGGAAAAAACATAGTTGTTTTATTTTAAGTACATCTTAGTGATATGAACTAATTTCTATAGTGAACCACATAGCACAAATATGCATTTGATGAATATTATGCTAATGTATAACTTTTTATAAGGAGAGTTTTGTATGTCAGTAAATAATTCATTTATTTATCCAGCCATAGATACTGCTAATACAACAAGGGTATTAGGATATAATGCAATAGAATTTAATACTTATGTAACAAAAATCATTTATCCAAGTCCTGAAGTAGAATGGAGACCTAATGCAGTCATTCTTGTGCCTTTGACTACATACCATTTTGGACTTTTGGCATCACCTATTATACATTTTCCAATAAATGCACCATTGATCTTTACTAATCCTAATTACCTATTGCCTGAAACTTTTTCTGAAATTATTAGGCTTTCTCCAACGGGCAAAAATGTACCTGCTAAAGTGATTATCGTTGGGCCAATATCATCTACAGTTGAGATGGAATTGAGAAATATCGGTTTATCAACTATAAGGGTCGGGGGATATGACCCGATATTTACAGCAGGCGAGGCTTTAGAATTTAGATATTGGATTCCTTCTGAATCCAAAGAAGGTATGGAAAATATTATGGTAGTTCCTGTTGAAAGTCCTACAGAATGTATTCATGCTGCATATTTCTCTGCACACATGGGAGTTCCAATACTTTTTTCTTACAGAGATAAGTTGCCTGAAATCACAAGACAAAAACTTAATAAATATAAGGATAGAAATGTATTTATTATTTCAAGCACGCATGGAATTTCAGATCAAGTTTTAAATGAAATTAAAAATATTATGAAAGGAAAAGTGGATAGAATAGATGGGAATACACCATTCGAGTGTACAGTTAATTTTGCAAGATACTATTCACCTGAAGGTAACTTTGGCTGGAACATTAATACCAGAGATGGTTGGTCATTTTCCTTTGGTACTCCTAAAGACTGGTCTTATTGTTTATCAGCCTGTATATTTGCACATTTGGCTAAACATACTCCTCTGCTTTTTGTTAAACCTGATAGGGTTCCAGAGATTATTAAAAGCTATGTATTATCATTGAATCCAATGGAAAAGCATCCCCCAAAGCCCCCATTTATGCACGGCTACATTTTAGGAGGATATGACAGGATTTCTCACAAAGCACAGGTTGAGCTTGAAAAAGTGCTGATTTTAAGAGCAGAGCATTAGAAATGATGTTAAGAATAGAAAATTAAAAGTATTAGAGAGAAAGCACATTCTCAAGGAATATGCTTTCTTAATTGTATTTAGAATACTTCCGGTTTCCCGGGGTATAATTATTTTTGTACTGGTTGTACTGCTGTATTATGTTCAGGAGTTACAGTGCTTTGTATACTAGCTATAGTCTGCTTTAACTTTTCGTTTTCTTGCTGTAATTGTGTCTTTTCACTCTGGAGCTGTGAATTTTGAGTTTGAAGCTGCGATACCTGGGTTTGAGTTGCCGTTTGCTGTGCTGACTTCTTCTCTTCAGGAGTTTTTAAATCATATACTTTATTCTCAATAACTCCGGAAACTATTGTCTTTATATTATCATCCACTTCTATACCCAGCTTGTTTAATACATTATATACATAATCCTCCGCACTCTTTTTTCTCTGGTCTGCCGGGAGCTGAGAAGATACATTGAGTTGTGCTGCCTGCCCTACTCCTATTTCAGCATATTTTTCTATAACACTTAAGATATTTAAGAACTTATTACCAGGCACCAGTGCCTTTGCTGCATCTGTATACTTTTTAACTTCCTGCAATCCAGTATCAACCTTTTGTAAAACATCTGCTGTGTTAACACCCTTTTTCTTTAAAAAAGGCAATAGAATTAATACTGTGGCTCCCACTCCTACTGTCAGTCCTAAAATTATAAATAATATATTTAAGTTTGTCATAATACATTCCTCCATAAAAATTTTAATTTTCTACAAAATCGTAGGTTTTCTTAAACACATCTGGTCTACATGGATAAAATTCTCCATTTACACCTTTTAGAATATAATCATTTGTTCTTGCAATATGCTTGCCTTCTAATGTCATAATTATTAGAACATTATTTTCATAACAATAAGTGCCATTAATCATAAATCTAGCTATTTCCTCTATATTTTTACCTGTCCATTGTATTGCCTCAATTACAACAGGCTTCTTTCTATATTTAGCCATACTATTACCTCCATTATTTTTCTTCATGATAATTTTCTCTGTACATAATATATATGCACTTTTTTAAATATAGGCAGGAAAATTTAAAAATTTCTTAGAGTTATTTTTAGTTATTCAAGAAAATGCTCCAGGCCTGTGGCCCAAGAATCCCATCTGTAGCTTTTCCCCAGTTCTTTTGCATGTTTGTAACAGCTTGGAATGTGGGTTCATCATAGACCTTTTCCGTATAACTCCCCTTATTCAAATAGCCATATCCCTCTAATTTTTGTTGTACCCAAAGGACTACATAAGATTTATGTCCTTTTACTATAATGTTTTGTATTCCCTTTAATGCCGCCACAGTTGCCTGTCCTGCTACTCCATCTACGACCAATCCAGCATTGTATTCAGAATTAAGGTCATATTGTAAAGCCTTAATCTGCTCCACAAGTGGATTTGGCTGTCTTGTACCTCCCAGACTATTAAAAAAGCTATCTGACATATAATTCAGATCCAGATAACCTCCTATACCAGATATCTGTCCCTTTTCGGAATACTGCCATATAGCATATTCATTCCACAGTACAGTACTTGGGGAACTTACCCCATAATGAGCCACCCAAAGAGGGTATTTGGTTATCTTAGAATTTAAATGTGCCTTTATATAGCTTGGATTACAGTAAATAAGTACTGGAGCAACAGTAGACGCTATCTTTAAAAATTCAAGACATGCATCTGTCATATCCCCGCTGCACTGCTGCTCAAAGTCCAGGACTACAAAATCCGGATTGGCTGCTACAGCAATTTGCTTGAAAAAGTTTGCTTCCTGGATAGCTTTTTCTTTAGTTGTAAATCTGGCAAAAACATAAGCCCCGGTAACAAGTCCCAGGGCTTTGGCTTTTCTAATATTGTCATTATAATATTTATCTACAAAAGTACTCCCTTCGGTGGCCTTTGCGATTACAAAGGAATTACCTGCATTTTTAATAAGGTCCATATTTACAGCTCCATTCAGGTTACTTACATCTAAACCTTTAATCAATTTTTAATTCCTCCTATTTAAATATTTTGTTTTTAATTTCTTTTACATCCTCACCAATATCATCCATAGCTTTCAATCTATCTGTTAACTTGGCTATAATCCCCTGATAATTCGCCTCTCTTTCCCCTGCCTTTTCATCCCTCTCTTTCTGTTCTTTTAATACATAAATAAGTATAAAAATAAACAGCATGGCCCAAATTCCCTGCTGTACCGCCATTTTAAATATTTCATTTTCCATTCCTAGCCTCCCATATAAGTATTTTTAAGTATTAAAAAAGAGTCCTGGATTTCTCCAAAACTCTGATCCACTTATTTCGTTTGATGCATCATATGATGCATAAGTGCCATACTAACAACTCTGCTTAAATATTGCCTTGCTTGAGCCACTGACGCACCGCAGCACATCAACGTATTTAGTAACTCTGGATGATGACACTCAAACATCCTTACAATCTCTTGAGTATCTGTTTGTATTCTTTCCCTGTCTGCTTGCGACATATTACTTTTCGACATGTTATTTTTTTTCACGTTATTTTCTTCCACGTTATTTTCCTTCATATCTTGCATTTCTTGTCCAATGTTAGGCATATGCTGCATAGGTGGTGTTGTACTTTCATTGTTCATTCTGCAATAACAGCACATTGGCATAATTTCCA
>NZ_JBGEWD010000024.1:0-34871 GCF_041205085.1 Clostridium moutaii | reverse complement strand
TGATCTAATACTTTCTGGCCTTTTATCCCATGCATAGTAACTGCTCCTTTTTACGCAGAGAACCTGGCATAGCTTCGCTACTCGATATCTGCGGCAATTAGCTTTGATAAACTGGAATCTCTTTATTTTTGATTCTTGGCGAAGTAAGCTGCCACTTTTTTTAGTATTTCATTTTCTTCTTTTAGATTTCTAATTTGTCTTTCTAACTTTCTTAACTTTTCATCCTCTGGCTTAAGATGACCACTACCAGGAAAAGGAGCTTCAGATGAATCCTTATATTTAATTACCCACCCGTGTAATGTAGTAGGTTTTACTCCTAATTCTCTCGCCACTTTTGTTACTGGCTCACCAGCCTTTTCTAATCTCTTTACAGCTTCAATTTTAAATTCTGCACTATATTGCTGTTTTACCCATGTTTACTATATCTCCTTTTCTTCATTTTTAGTATAACACGAGTTTCTAATGTCTATCAAAGTGGGTAAGAGTCAAAACATATAATAGTCAACATACAAATTTCCCAATTATTATTTGTTGTTTTGTTCATTGTACTCTACGTTCTCCTCAACTTATAATTCCATATTTTTTATTTTTAAATTTATTATCCATAAATAGCTGCTCGCTCTTCAATGTTTAGTTAACACCTATCAGCTAAGAGCAGGCCACCTATGCATACTAATTATTACTCTTAAATTTTAAATTATTTACATACAATAAATTTTCTTTCTGTTTTTAACGAACCATACCACATAGCCTCTCAATGGCAGCAGGATCGTGATGTGAGAAGAAGCAGCTCTTGCCTGTATCGAGAAAAGCAATAGACTGCATATCCTCATCGGTTAAAGTAAAGTCAAACACATCAAAGTTTTGCTCAATACGTTCTTTTTTCACAGACTTAGGGATACACACTACCCCTCGCTGAATAAGCCAACGTAGCACCACCTGCGCGATAGATTTACCGTATTTTTCTCCTATGGTTTTCAATATTTCATTCTGGAACAAACCATTGCGTCCCTCTGCAAAAGGTCCCCATGACTCGATTTGCACGCTTTTTTTCTCCATAATTTCTTTGTCAAAAGCACGTTGACAGAAAGGATTGATCTCCACCTGATTGATGGCTGGAGTAATTTCATTGTTCATTACAAAATCCACCAGTCTGTCAGGCATGAAATTTGCCACCCCAATTGCACGAATCTTTCTTGCTTTATAAAGCTCCTCCATTGCTCTCCATGATCCATATACATCTCCGATAGGCTGGTGAATCAGATACAAGTCGAGGTAATCAAGATCCAACTTTTTCAGAGAAGTTTCAAAGGCTTTCATAGTTTTTTCATACCCTGCATCAGCCAGCCACAGCTTTGTTGTAATAAACAGTTCTTCACGGGTAACACCGCATTTTTTGATTGCACGACCTACCGCTTCCTCGTTGTGATAGGACATAGCCGTATCAATAAGACGATAGCCAGTATGAATAGCATCTATCACCGCCTGTTCACACTGCGCTTCATCTGTGATTTGAAAAACACCAAAGCCAAGAATTGGCATCTCTATTCCATTGTTTAAAGTTACTTTTTCCATAATAAATTCCTCCTGTTTATTTTAATATTTTTAATTAAATAAAACTTTCATTTTTACCTGTTTCGTGTGCTTCTCTCATTGCTTTACTGCCCTTAATATCTCCAATCTGCCACGCATCTGCTCCATAAATAATTTTACATAAGCCCCTCCCTGGCAAACAATCCGTAAATCCACGTAAACCGTCAATAGTACGTTCCATGGCACCCTTACTCGCAGTTGCGATGGCAATAAAATAGAAATCTTTATCCTTAATTTCAGTATAGCGTGGCAGTGTCCTATCAATCGGTGTTTCCATCTGACCGTCTATAGAATAAAAATAGACAGATGTAGCCAGAACGATGACATCTGCATCGAATATCTGTTTAAGTATATCTGTCATATCATCCTTTTGTACGCTATTTCAGTTTTTTCTCATACTTAAGAACTCGTTCCTCATACCCCATATCTTCTTATCAAGTTATCAACACGGTCTAATGTATCAAGTATCTCTTTTGCATGTTGTTCGATGATTTTACATTGTTTAAACGAAATTGCTTTTATTGTCTGAATTTTATGATATATAACATCATAACGTAAGATATTTATCTTATAAAATTAGTGGATATTCCAGTTTCACGTTCTGGCATTTTCACACCATTCTTAAGGCCGACTTCCTTACATCTTAAGAAAAACGCCATATTACGTCCTAGTGTTCTCATAGTCTGCAGTCCTTCCAAATCCTGCTTAACCTGCTCAGGTGTTGCACCATGAACCATATTCCAGTACTGTGATGAAACAATCGGCATCTGCATTAACCCAAAGTACTTATTCAATTGATCATAGGTTGCCGTTGTTCCAGCTCTTCTCGCAGATATTACACATGCTGCAGGTTTTAAATAAAATGATTGTCTTCCTCCATTAAGATCTGCATAAAATACTCTGTCTAAGAATGATGTTATGGCTCCACCTGCTGATGCCCAATGTACCGGTGATCCAATAATAAATCCATCATAATCTCCAACTATATCAAGAAATTCATTTACTTTATCATCGAATACACATTTTTTCTTCGTGACACACATCTTACATGCAATACATCCATTTAATGCCTTATTGCCAATCCAAAATATCTCTGTATCAATACTTTCCTTCTGTAATGTCTCCGCAACTTCTGACAATGCAGTATAAGTACATCCTTTTTCATGTGGACTTCCATTTACTAATAATACTTTCATTCTATCCATTCCCTTCTTTTTAATAATCTTTACTTGTTTTTTCAATTCTTCTGCCTGCTACTTTAATGTGGTCTAGAGTTTCTGCCAGCATAGAAACCTCTTCATCAGTTACTGAAACACCTGCAGCTCCTGCTTTCTCTTTTAATCTGTTCAGTTTGCGTGTTCCTTAAATTGGAACCATCCATGGTTTTTGTGCAAAAATCCATGCCAGAGCAATCTGCACAAGAGTGACATTCTTATCTTCTACAAGCTTTCTGGTTAAATTCAGAAGTATTTGATTTGTATACATATTTTCTCCAAGGAAACGTGTCAACATGCTTCTGATATCTCCTTTTCCAAACTTGGTATCCTTATTAATTGTTCCTGTCAGGAATCCATTTCCAAGCGGATTAAATGGACCAAAGTCAATATAATTATATTGACTTTTAAACAAACTCTTACAAACGAACAATCCATTTCTCAAGATTGGATTCAGGCATTATCATTTTATCTGTATCAAATTTAATATCAATGGCATTTGAGACAATGGTATCCTTGCAAACCTTTTGGATATCCTTTATTGTATGTCCAATCCATCCTCCATTGGTTACAAATGGAATTATCTTTTTGCCTGACAAATCATATTTAGATAAAAATGTTGCAACTGCCGGTGAGTATGTATACCACCAAACCGGTGTACCTAGAATAATCGTATCATAATCTTCCAGATTTACAGAAAGCGGCTTAATTGCTGGTTTATATCCACTGTCTACTTCCTGTTTTCCCTGGTCTACTACTGAATTGTAATCTCCTGTATAAGGCTTTACTGTTTCAATCCTACAGATATCTGAACCAGTAGCCTTCTGGATCTTTTCTGCAACCTTCTTTGTATTATTTGTATACGAATAATACACAATCAACTTTTTATCCATAATATTTAGTCCTCCCATACTTCCTTTGCCAGTGTAAATGCTGCCCAAGCATTTGGCCATCCCATATAAAATGCCAGATGCGTGATAATTTCAGCAATTTCCTCCGCTGTGACTCCGTTGTTTTTTGCATTTGTCATATGATATTTTAATGAATTATCAAAAATCCCTTTTGTCATTAATGCCGTTACCGTAATCACACTGCGATCTCGGAGCGATAATTTATCCTCTCGTGACCACACCTCACCAAATAGAACATCGTCATTTAATTCCGCAAATTTAGGTGCAAATATTCCAAGGGTATCTCTGCCTGCCGTCTGCTTTTTCATAACTGCCTCCATTCCGATAGATAAACTACTATCTATACAATATTATTTCAATTTTTTATATTCTTCATCCGTTACTGGTTCACACCATTCATTAGAACTGCCTTCCGCTGGAACAGATAAAGCTAGATGTGCAAAAACCTCGTCTTTTACAGCACCATGCCAGTGTTTAATTTCCGGAGCAATATACACCACATCCCCGCTCTTTAAAAGCTGTGGTTCTTTACCCATCTCCTGATACCATCCATGGTGTCTCTTGCATTTTTTGCCATCTTGTCTAATTCATTTCTCTGGATACCATAGTGGGACATTTTAAGATCAGCTACTCCACATGCATTCTGCGGCTTTACAAGCATTATGATAAAATCCTGAGGTTCTCTTGATTCCATATCATTTCCATCTTCTACAGCTCTTGCAAGATAAGCTCCCACATTCTCAATAGCTGTTAAGGCATACATGTCGCTCATCATATTTGCTGCTGCTGAAATATAACATTTCGTACTATGGAATAATGCATCAAAACCTTGATAAGCTGGCATATTTTCCACCCACCATAACCGTGGATTTCAACGGATTGGCTTCCACTTTATCAAACAGAACTATTTCTACTCCTGCCGCATGCAGCTCTTCTTCGCATCTGCTAAGATAACCGTTTTCCTTTGTTGATTTTCCATTAGAAATAACAAGTATAGCCTTCTTGCCTGGAAACTGCTGTTCTCTTAAATGATTTAATTGTCCTGCACCAAATATTAATCTAATTGGTGAATACTTCATAAAACTCATATCTAATACTCCTCTTTTCTAAATTTAATTAATGTAAAATTTACTTTAGACTTGCATAAACTTCTTTCATATACTATGATAGATATATTCTAATACCTAAACCTAACTTTAGGTCAATACTTTTTTGTAAATTTTTTGGAGGTGCTTTATGACTTATTCCATTGGAGAAATATCAGAAATGCTAAATATATCCATATCAGCCCTGCGTTACTACGACAAGGAAGGACTGCTTCCTCTTGTCAACAGAACTTCTGGAAATATCAGGGTGTTCGACAATACAGACGTTGAATGCCTGAAAATGATAGAATGTTTAAAAAATACAGGTATGCCACTTAAGGATATCAAACAGTTCTTTGAATGGTGTGAAGAAGGAGATTCTACAATTGAACAGCGATATGATCTATTCATTCATCAAAAAGAAAAAACTGAAAAACAGATTGCTCTCTTACAAAATGCACTTGACCGTATCAATTATAAATGCGAGTTTTACAGAATATCAAAAGAAAATGGGACAACCAATGTTCCTGGCTTACGTGAAGAACTGGCTATGAAATTTCTAAATAAGGATGCAAAAAAAGGGATATCAAAGTAAGGTTTTGCTTTCTATTTTACCTAGTATTACAGCTTGTACATAGATTATCAAACCATATTTTATATAGAATTATCTAGTAGGCATGCTATAATTTATTAGTACAATCAAATATGTTGTGTGTGGGCTACTGGTATCACTAATCCCTTTTGAAGGGAAGTGATACCAGGAAGAAAATTAAAATGTCAATAACAGATATTTAAATCAATTTCTCAGGAATAAACTTGGAGGAAATTCTCTTTATCAATATATAATCAAGTATCAAGAGAGCACCACCTCCTATAAGCATTACAAGTTTGCTGAGCAAAAGTATGCCTGTCATTTGACCCACCAATAAAAGAATTACCGGAATGAGAAGAAAGCCGCTTACCTGCTGTGCTTCCTCAAAGGTTTCCGATTTTGCCGATACCATAACAGTAAATGTCAGCGACAGCAAATTGATTGCAGGTGCAATCCAAAGTATTATTATGATCCATTTTATATCCGGAAAAATAAGTTTTCCAAAATAGATAAAACCGCCAATATTGAATATGAATCCAAAAATTATAAATGAAATCAAAGTCACGATGTAAGATGGCACAAAGACACCTAAAATCTTGGCTCTTAGCAGCTGTTCCATGGATATGGGCGTATAAAGAAGTGACTCCATGGTTTTATGTTCTTTTTCTCCCACAAAGCTGCTGGCTCCAATAATCCCCGAACACATTATTGGAATTATAAGAAAGTATGACGGAAACATAAAGTTCAACGATACTTTTATTAAAAGCTGGGCAGGAGTATATGAACTATATTCTGAAGGCAGTTTTTTCAAAAGAGGATCCATTTTTGCAAACACGCTTGAATCACTTCCAATAAAATTGGCTCCTATCAATATTGCCAGAGGTATGACTACAATCAAAACAATGGGTACAATGGTCATGGGAACAATAACCCGTTTCGAACCTGTTATTTCATTTATATCTTTATATATCAATGTCTTTTCACTTCTATTCATATTCCAGCTCCTCCAGATTTATAATGCATTACATCATCAGCTGTGTCTTTTATATATTTAAAATAAAGTTGTTCCAGAGACCATTTCTGCTGTACTGCCTCATAAATTTCCCCGCCCTTTGCCAATATGCCTTGTATTAAAGCATTTACCTCTTTGTCTCCTGAAATATTTTTGCTGTACATACCACTTCCTTCATAAATGAACCCTGATCTCTCTGAAATATTTTTTCCCCTGATCTTCAATTGAAGAGCTGCATTTTTCTTTGCAGCAAGTTCGTCAAAAGTACCCATGCCAAGGACATTCCCCTTATTTATAAAACCATATAATGTGCAAATATCTTCAGCATATTTTAATTGATGGGTGCAAAGAAATATTGTGACCTGATTTTCCTCTGCAAGTTCCCTTATAAGCCTTGTAACATTCAGTGCATTTTCCGGATCCAAACCAGAAGTAGGTTCGTCAAGGAATAAAATCCTGGGATTGTGAATTAATGACACAGCCAGTGAAACCCTCTTCCTCATTCCCGTACTGAAATATTTTACCTTTTTGTTCTTTACATCTGATAATTCCAGCCTTTTTAATATGAAATCAACACGTTCATCAATCAGTTTTTCTTCCATCTCATGCATTCTTCCAAAAAACACAAGATTCTGCCTTGCAGTAAGATTTTCATAACAGGAGGAAGTTTCAGTCATAACTCCACATAATCTATGAATCTGAATATTGTTTTCCCCCACAGGTGCTCCCAAAATTTCCGCATATCCTGATGTTGCCGAAAGAATCCCATTGAGAACTCTAACTGTAGTGGTTTTACCCGAACCATTAGGCCCAAGGAAACCAAATATTTCACCCTTTGGTATGCTGAGATTTACATTGTTCAAGGCATTTACCTTACCATCGTAAGATTTTTTAAGATTTACTATATTTATGGCATTCATTTGTTTCACCTAGTTTCCCTTTCAATTTTTCAACAAGCAAATTATACCCTTTATCTTCTCTTAAGGATGTGAATGCAGGATTTTCGGCAACTGCATCTATAAAATTTTTCTTGATTATCATTTCATCTACAGGAGTGTTTGTTCCAATGCAGCTATTGTCCTCAAACCACTTGGCTACCTGGTTAAAATATTCATTTCCTTTAAAGCTGAGTGGGAATTGAATCCTTGACACAACATCCACATATCGCTCCAGAGCATCCATTGCCTTTTCTTTTTTCTGCTCTATAAGATATCCCTGTGCAGCAATAATATGTATTCCCAAAACATCATTTGTCAAAATCTCTGAAAGCTGGAAAGATTCAATAATCTGAAGGCCTGGGAATAAATTTTTTCAAACAAAACTGGTTCCGTCATGTTCAAGGAAAGATAATTGGTTAAAAGTGTCAATGTGTTTATTACATTATTATAAAGCAGTATTTGATTTACTGATTTTGACTGGGCAGTTTTTCCCTGCACCCTGTATGCATTTATCAATATGACATCATCTCCGCTGTAGGGAGCTAATTTATTATCCAATAAGCGAATAACTTCTTCACTGTTTCCCAATGCCATCTCTGCCAATGCCTCCTTAGTATTTGCATCTTTTATGTCAGAAATGTTCTCTGATTCCTCTTTTATTCTCCTGCTCAGCAATATGCACTGCTGAAAAATTTCTTTTTTTACTTTTTGGTTTTTTGACAGGGCGGAATAGTTTAACAATAACTGGATCATAGAAAGCAAAAAAGGAAAACAGGAATAATATTTTTTTATTAATTTGTTACACTGACTCCTTACTTCATCAAAAGGCTTTACAGCAAATTCATGGGAAAGTTTATTATAGATTTTTTTAATATCTTCCTTTGTAAGTTGTGGAGAATACCCCAGTAATTCATCCACTGAAATATTAAAATAGGATGCAAGCTGGGGAAGGAGTGTAATATCAGGATAACTCAATCCAGATTCCCATTTGGAAACAGATGCTTTAGAAACTCCAATATAATCTGCCAATTGTTCCTGCGTTATTTTCCTTTCTTTTCTCTTCTGAATAATACATTTACCTATATTTAACTCTTTCACAGCCATCACCTCTAATTAATATTTTACGTGTTGGGCCATTTCCTGTAAATGGATTTGTAGTTAACTTTGGTTGAAAAAGTTAACTTACAGGAAACCCAATTTAATAAATTAAAACCCTGCTTCTTTTAATTAAACATGGCTAATTATAAGTAATCTTTGATTTACAATTAGCCATGCTTTTGTATATTTTAATTTGTCTTATTTGAATATTATTAAATAAATATTATATCCATAGCTTTACTTATCATCATCAAACTCTTATTCATACTTATTGTTTCTGTACTTATTATATCTATTTACAATAAAAAAAGCTGCTATAAATAATACTGAAAATATGGATATACGAAATACACCTGATTTCATTATAGAATGCTTTGTCGTTGTATCATATATAGGCAAATTATTTATAGGTTGTTCGTCAATCCATTCTGGAGTTGCTCCAAGTAGTCTGTTGTCTTCTGGGTTTAGTCCTATTTCTTCTAAGTCCCACACATTGTCTCCCTCTTCAAGATATACAATTATCCCACAGTCTTTTAGGGAAAAATCGTTGATTAATTTTCTTTCTGGCTTACCTATGTTGTTATATACATTTTTGAAATACTCCTCAATTTCCTGAAGCACTTCTTTATTTATTTGTGATTTCTCCTTTAGTAGTTCAATATCTTTTAGCGTTTTGATAATCCTTATTTTTATCATCCTCCAAATATAAAAATAAAACATTCATTGACTTTAATATCATCAACAAATGCTTTCCTATTTTATAATATATATTTAAAGGGACAGATAATACCAACTATAGAATTATCAAATCAGACATGCTATAATTTATTAGTACAATCAAATAGATTGCATGTGGGCTACTTGTATCACTTATCCCTCTTGAAGGGAGGTGATACGATGAGTAATGTCATCTTAATGCTACTTTTCGAAGGAGGACTTTTCCTCATTTCACTGTTAACATTCATAGTATTACTTATTAAAGAAATAAAAAAATAGTAGCCCGACTCGCAATTGGAGACTACTATTTTTATTTAATAAACTTAGTAATACTAGTTGCCTAAGCAACTAGATTGTACACTACAGGATGTTTGCCACATTCTGTTTTTATTTTTACTACTATTCTTTATTTATATTATAACACAGATTATTATTTTAAATCATACTTTTTATAAATTTTTTACAACAATATTATTTGAATACGTCCTTTTAGCCAGCTCATATCAAGCTCGTTCACTAAAAATCCTCGTCATTTGTGATAAGATTCTACGAAATTGGATTTACTCTCTAGAATAACCAAAAATAGTATTAACTAAACTCATTCCAGCTGATGTTGCTGAAAACACCAATAATATACGAGTTCCCGCAGTTACAAAAATTGATAATCCATCAACTAAGCCACTGCTAATATCACTCTGGAATACTAATGCCCGTAACAGAATTTTCAAAGCCTATTTTTTTAATAATAATCTGAAACAATATAATCCGCCTAATAATTTAGAATATATAGCATTAGGATATATTTTACAATCAAATGAATCTACAAATTTAAATCCTGTGGTTTTTAAATTGTTAACTAATAAATTTAGAGCCGCAGTTGGATAATCAATGGTTAATACAAGTAAGCCATCTTTTTTTAACACTCTGTAAAACTCGTTGATAGATTCTTCTTTATCATCATTTGAAAGATGCTCAAGTACCGAAATGCAATAAACTTTATCAAATTTATTATCCTCATAGGGGAGATTTGTCAAACTGCTATTTGAAAGGTTTATTTTATTTATATATTTTTCAGCTTTTTTAACATCTTCTTCATCAAAATATTGACTAACTCTTGATAATATTTTATTTTTATCTAAAATATCAGTATCAATATCGCATGCATATACATTTTTGCATATGCTGGCTAAATAAAATTTGAAAGGATGAGGAACGCCGCAAGCCGCATCTAAACAGGTATCATTTTTTTCTAAAAAGTTTGATGCCCAGGCATATTCATAACATCTGCTCCACCAATCATTAGGAAATTTTAATAAGCATTCTGTTTTTTTCTCATCTGTAGTAACTATAAATCTTGAAGATTTTTTGTCTATAGTAGATTTTGTTTTAGAACTGTTTTTTCCAATATACATACTATACTTTTTGTATATGTCAGGATTTATTATAGATTTACGATATTCACGTATGAAAAAATCATTGTTTGGATAAATTCTACCTAATTCTTTTAATCCATATGCCCCATACTGTGATTTTAGTCCTAGATAATTTTTATTAAATGATTCAGACAAATTTTGAAGTTTGAATCTTTGAAATAATGTCTTATGATAAACATAAGATTTATGATAGATTTTAGGCAACCATTTTTTGCTGGTACCCATATAATAATTATATCCTAATAAAATACTATCATCTTCATAACCTTGAGTACCTGTTAAAAATCCAACGTCATATGCACATATTTCTTTTAATACACTTAATTTATGAATAACAGGATGTACAAATCCATTAGTAAATTTATCTTCTCCCATTGTGGACAAATATTTAATTTTATCTTCTAGAGTAGTGTTTTTATTTGGAAAAGCGTTATCTGAAAAATTAGTTATTATTGCTGGAGATATCATTGGTTCTTCAGATGAATCCAAATATTGTATTAATGGTTCTTGCCAATTAGGAGGAAAAATCATATCAATATGAGATTCTATAACATAATTAATATCAGAATAATTTTCTATAATATATCTAAATCCTATATATCTGGATAGTGTAATTCCTACATTTTCACTAATACCAATTATTTTATAGTTAAAGTTAAATTTTTTTAAAATTTCTTCTAGTTCTTTATTAGACAAGCATCCCTGATTAAAAATCAATATATTAACATCTTTAGAATAAGATAAACTTTTCAAACATTGGGATGCCATATTTATTTCCTCACCATAATTTTCTTTATTTATAAAAAATGGCATCACATAAATATCCATTACAACCGACCCCTTATCTATATAAATTCTAAATACATTATATGAAGTTGTAATAATTTTAGTTAACTATTATATACAATTAACTTTTAAGCATAAAGTATTTCACAATGAATTTATAGTATTAAATCATATCGATTTTTATCTATAGGCAAAATTGAAATTTATGAATAGTATATATATGAGAATAATTTAGTAAGTAATGATCCTATAATTATTATTTACGGTGAAATTATATAGGAGGAAAATTGATGGATGAGAATAGAAGAATTCTAATTGGAAGTCCTATAAGACAACCATGTGATATATTAGTTAACTTTATAAGCTTTTTGAAAAATATGATAAAGAAAGATATTTCAATAAATTATTTTTTTATAGATGATAATGATGATGCTAATTCAAGTAATTTGCTCAAAAATTTCTCTTTGGAGTCAAAGGATAAAGTTATAATTGAAGAAGGAGATAAAATAGGCAATTACATTCGTACGGAGAATATGCATTATTGGAAAGAAAGTTTAATCTGGAAAATAGCAGAATATAAAAATAGAATTATAGATTATGCTAAAAAAAATCATTATGATTATTTATTTTTAATAGATTCAGATATAATGCTGCATCCCAAAACATTATTAAGTTTAATCAATAGTAATAAAGATATAATATCTGAAATATTTTGGACTAGGTGGCAAAAAGATTCTGGTGAATTACCACAGGTTTGGATGTGTGACGAATATTCATTCGTTACTAAAGGAAGAAATGAAGTATTAACTCAAGATGAATTTAATAAAAAATATACGGACTTTATAGAAAAACTAAAAAAGCCAGGTATATATGAAGTAGGTGGTTTAGGAGCATGTACTTTGATAAGCAAAGAAGCTATTGACAAGGGAGTTAATTTTAGCAAGATTTACAATTTATCATTTTGGGGAGAAGATAGACATTTTTGCATAAGAGCAGCAGCTTTAGGTCTGAAATTGTATGTTGATACCACTTACCCGGCCTATCATATATATAGAAAAGATAATTTAAAAGAAGTAGAAAAATTTAAAAATAAATGTATGGATGATATTAACAATTCTTTGTATATAGATAATTTTGTAAGAGATTTTTTAAAAAATTTTTATTCCTCTGATTATAACAATATTAATAAATTCGAAGCAAATAAATATTTATGTTCTGCCTATGCAGATAAATTTAATAAGGACAAAAATAATATTGTAAAGTATGTATTAGGGAAAAAGCTTATTTATAATATAAATATACTCGATATTAATACTGATAAACTGAATATTAACGGAAACAAAATTAATATAATATGTAAATTTCAATTAGAAAATAAAAGTGTCACAGAAAATTCTACAAAAATTTTTATTTGTAATTTAGAATTAAATAAGCAATCTATGCTAGTAGAAAATATAAAGCTTATAAATAACGATAACAAACCTCTCTTTGGATACAATATTTTGGATTTATTAGAGGAACGGATAAGAATAAACAAAGATAAAAAAAATAAGATAACACTTGCCATGCTTATGAGAAATGAAAGTGGAAAATTTTTGGAAAGAGTTTTAACACACGCAGCTAAATATGTAGATAATGTTGTAATTTTGGATGATGCTAGTGAAGACAATTCGGTTGAGATATGCAAAAAAGTATTCGAAAATATGCCACTAACGTTAGTACAAAATGAAAAACATGGATTTAATAATGAAGTTATTTTAAGAAAACAATTGTGGGAAATAACAGTAAATACAAATCCAGACTGGATATTATTTTTAGATGCTGATGAAATTTTTGAAGATAGGATATGTAAAATTATTAGAGAATTAATTAATCAACCAGATTTTGATTATTATGCTTTTAGACTATATGATATGTGGAATGAAAGTCATTATAGAGAAGATTTTTATTGGAGATCACATAAATATTATAGACCGTTTTTAATAAGATATCAGCCTAATTTTAATTATAATTGGCAGGAAAAACCTCTGCATTGTGGAAGGATTCCTGAAAATATATTTAGCTTGCCTGGATGTATATGTTATATAAAATTAAAACATTTGGGTTGGTCAACCAAAGAACTAAGACAATCTAAATATATTAGATATTTAAAAGCAGATCCTCAAGGTAAATATGGAATTTTAGAACAATATAAATCTATCCTAGATAAAAATCCAAGGTTAATAAAGTGGGAATAACTTCTATAAAAATTTTAGTATTTTATATATGAAAGTAAATAGATCTTTCATCTCTTTATTACAAAAAAATTAATTATACAACATGTTAAGGGCACACTTAAAAACATGGCAAACGTACGAGTAACCAAACTGTAAAGATCACTGAAATTAAGGGGTCTATCAGATATGTTGTAACTACTGATGTCTGGGGTGTCAGAATGAAATAGCAAAAGCCATAAAAAATTTCATATAGCTCTACCAAGTCCTTTAGACAAAGGACTTGGTAGAAATAACACCATTTACTAGTATATAAACTGGCTTAGTACGAGGCAATAATGGAAGAATTTAAAAAGCATAGGGGTTGTTACGAAAGAGTGAAGAGAAAGGGAAAACCACAGTGGAAAAAAGATACTATAAGATATCTATTTTATTGGGGAGAGATCACTTTTAAAACATCCTAAATCTTCAGCAGATTTAATGTCATATTCATTAAGCAGAACAGCTATAATGTTCCTTTTCCCCTCACTCATTTATTCTCTTCTTTTTCCCATAATAAAACAGTTTCCTATGATATTTTGATTTTATCATAGAAAACTGTATTTTACAGACTTTTTTTCACAGACGGGGGTGCGGACATTTTCTTGAACCGGCTAAGCTGCAAATTCAAGGCTCTGTCTGTACTCCTTAGGACTCTTATTTTTAAAATATACTAATTCAGAGAAAAACGCAAATTATTCAAATTGTCATTTTAATCCTATTCTTTCGAAATACTTTCTATTATAAAGTATTTTTTTATTATTGGGTCTAAACTTACTAGCCATTTCATTGTGATCATAAGCTAATTTGTGGTTACCTAATCTATCATAGCAAACACACAACTGTAAATGCGGAAGCCACGTCCAACAGGCATCATTAAAAAATCCTAAACTATCTTTTGGTTTTTTTAGATCTGCGGCTGTTTCATACCAAAATATTGCTTGATTAATCTTGTTTTCTTGTAAAAAAGAAAAGCCAAGTCTACAACATGCTTCGGCCCTTGGAACGTCATATTCAAAACTTTTAAAGGCATATTTACGAGATTCCTCACCATTATTAATTGATTGATAATAATCACATATATTTCCGCAAACACAAATGTTATCTTCATACCATCCCTTTTTTGAATCTAAAAAACTATTATAATATTTTAAAGCTTCTTTGAACATTTCATGTCCATATAATTCATTTCCATAGTATAATATATCCCTAGGAGTAAACTCTATGCCTTCTTTTAATTTATTTTGAAAAATCTCAAGGTTACGATTAGGAGAATAGTTTATTTTTTTATGAGTTATACTAATTTCGCTGTTAATTATATTACCATATACCTCTAAGTACTCATGAACAAATCCAATCCATTTAAAATACCTTTCTCTTTTAACTAATCTGTTACGCCTATAGTTTGTGGTTATATTTCCGTATTCATCAAAGCCTATATTGTATTTCATTGTTACAGAGTCTATGGAGGTGTCTAAATTTTTCTTTAAGGATTTAAACTTTTTTATATCATCAGCAAGTAGTACATCATCAGCATCTAACCAGAAAATATAATCTTTAGTTGCCTTACTGAATGCAAAGTTTCTTGCAGCGGAAAAATCATCAATCCATTTAAAATCATATATATTATTAGTATATTCTTTTACTATATTTTTAGTATTGTCAGAAGAACCTGTATCTACTATTATAAATTCATCTATTATATCTTTTGCAGAATCTAAACATCTTCCTATAGTATCTTCTTCATTTTTCACTATCATACAAAGACTAACAGTTATCATATAATCACCTTCTTAAAATTTAGTACATTATATAATATGAAGACATAAAAAAAATGACACAGACTTTACAATACTAAAGAATGGGGATGTTTCAAAACTAATTACTTAGTTTTGAAACATCCCCATCGATTATATTATAATTTATCCTATAATATTCAATGCTTTAGTAGTAGCGGTAACGCTTGTAATGTTAGTAGAGCTAATAAGCGTAATTTGAATATCATAAGTGTGAGAACCAGCTGCAGGAGTTTCAGTCCAAGTTAAATTAGGAATTTCTGTGTGTGGTTCTGCAAGTGAAGTAGCAGTGCCTTCATTATTAACTGTTAATGAAGCGATAGCAACTGTATCCTCACGTAACTCATATAGAATTGAATAAGCATAAGGAGCTATTAGAGTCACTATTATATCCAATTCTGCTATAGAGTCTAGTTTTAATTCTTGTCCAGTTGTAGTTATTGTTTGAGAAAGAACTACAGTTGGAGTACCAGAAATTGGGTCAAGTGTACTATTTTCTGCAGAAGATAATATGCTCACTGGACCGGTAGGGCCTGTTGGTCCTGTGTCTCCTGTTGGGCCGGTTGGTCCCGTTTCTCCGGTTGGACCGGTTGCGCCTGTATCTCCTGTTGCACCGGTTGGTCCTGTGTCTCCTGTTGGACCTGTTGCGCCAGTATCTCCTGTTGCACCAGTTGGGCCTGTGTCTCCTGTTGGGCCTGTTGGACCAATATCTCCTGTAGGTCCGGTCGATCCAGTTTCTCCTGTTGGACCGGTTGGTCCGGTATCTCCTGTTGAACCGGTTGGGCCGGTATCTCCTGTTGCACCTGTTGAGCCTGTGTCTCCTGTCGCACCGGTTGGTCCTGTATCACCAGTTGGACCTGTTGCACCAGTTGGTCC
This sequence comes from Clostridium moutaii, assembly GCF_041205085.1. Classification (NCBI taxonomy): domain Bacteria; kingdom Bacillati; phylum Bacillota; class Clostridia; order Eubacteriales; family Clostridiaceae; genus Clostridium; species Clostridium moutaii. The sequence continues at coordinate 18,568 of NZ_JBGEWD010000024.1, read as the reverse complement.
GGTTGAGCCCGTTTCTCCGGTTGGACCGGTTGGGCCTGTATCTCCTGTCGCACCGGTTGCGCCAGTTTCTCCTGTTGGGCCAGTTGGGCCTGTATCTCCTGTTGCACCTGTTGAGCCTGTGTCTCCTGTTGATCCAGTTGGGCCGGTATCTCCTGTTGCACCTGTTGGTCCTGTGTCTCCTGTTGCACCGGTTGCGCCTGTGTCACCAGTTGGTCCGGTTGAGCCCGTTTCTCCGGTTGGACCGGTTGGGCCTGTATCTCCTGTCGCACCGGTTGCGCCAGTTTCTCCTGTTGGGCCAGTTGGGCCTGTATCTCCTGTTGCACCTGTTGAGCCTGTGTCTCCTGTTGATCCAGTTGGGCCGGTATCTCCTGTTGCACCTGTTGGTCCTGTGTCACCTGTTGCACCGGTTGGGCCGGTATCTCCTGTTGCACCGGTTGGACCAATATCTCCTGTTGCACCGGTTGGTCCGATATCTCCGGTTGGACCTGTTGGTCCTGTGTCTCCTGTTGCACCGGTTGCGCCTGTGTCACCAGTTGGTCCGGTTGAGCCCGTTTCTCCGGTTGGACCGGTTGGGCCTGTATCTCCTGTTGCGCCAGTTGGACCTGTGTCTCCTGTTGCACCGGTTGCGCCTGTGTCACCAGTTGGTCCGGTTGAGCCCGTTTCTCCGGTTGGACCGGTTGGGCCTGTATCTCCTGTTGCGCCAGTTGGACCTGTTTCTCCTGTTGGACCGGTGTCTCCTGTAGGTCCGGTTGGGCCGGTTGAGCCAGTTTCTCCGGTTGGACCGGTTGGTCCTGTATCTCCTGTTGATCCAGTTGGGCCGGTTTCTCCAGTCGCACCGGTTGAACCTGTGTCTCCTGTTGCACCGGTTGGACCAATATCTCCTGTTGGACCTGTTGGTCCTGCATCTCCTGTTGCACCGGTTGGACCGGTGTCTCCTGTTGGACCGGTTGGTCCGGTATCTCCTGTTGCACCTGTTGGTCCTGTGTCTCCTGTTGCACCGGTTGGCCCGGTGTCTCCTGTTGGACCTGTTGCGCCAGTTGGTCCTGTGTCTCCTGTTGATCCAGTTGGGCCGGTATCTCCTGTTGCACCGGTTGAGCCAGTTTCTCCTGTCGGGCCGGTTGGCCCGGTGTCACCCCAGTTGGTCCGGTCGCCAGTATCTCCTGTTGCACCGGTTGGACCGGTGTCTCCTGTAGGTCCGGTTGGGCCGGTTTCTCCTGTCGGGCCGGTCGATCCAGTGTCTCCTGTTGATCCAGTTGGGCCGGTATCTCCTGTTGCACCGGTTGAGCCAGTTTCTCCTGTCGGGCCGGGTGGCCCGGTGTCACCAGTTGGACCTGTTGCGCCAGTATCTCCTGTTGCACCGGTTGGACCGGTGTCTCCTGTAGGTCCGGTTGGGCCGGTTTCTCCTGTCGGGCCGGTCGATCCAGTTTCTCCTGTTGATCCAGTTGGGCCTGTATCTCCTGTCGGGCCTGTTAAGCCTGTATCTCCTATTGCACCGGTTGGTCCTGTATCTCCTGTTGCACCGGTTGGACCAATATCTCCTGTTGGGCCGGTTGGTCCTGTGCCTCCTGTTGCACCGGTTGGCCCGGTGTCACCAGTTGGACCTGTTGCGCCAGTATCTCCTGTTGCACCGGTTGGTCCTGTATCTCCTGTTGGACCGGTTGGACCAATATCTCCTGTTGGGCCGGTTGGTCCTGTGCCTCCTGTTGCACCGGTTGGCCCGGTGTCACCAGTTGGACCTGTTGCGCCAGTATCTCCTGTTGCACCGGTTGGTCCTGTATCTCCTGTTGGACCGGTTGGACCAATATCTCCTGTTGGGCCGGTTGGTCCTGTGTCTCCTGTTGAGCCTGTTGGCCCGATATCTCCTGTTGCGCCAGTATCTCCTGTTGCACCGGTTGGTCCTGTGTCTCCTGTTGGGCCTGTTGGACCAATATCTCCTGTTGGGCCGGTCGATCCAGTTTCTCCGGTTGGACCGGTTGGTCCTGTATCTCCTGTTGCACCGGTTGGTCCTGTATCTCCTGTTGATCCAGTTGCACCGGTTGCGCCAGTTTCTCCTGTTGCACCGGTTGGGCCTGTGTCTCCTGTCGCACCGGTTGGTCCTGTATCTCCGGTTGGTCCAGTTGGACCAGTAATGCCTGTAGGAACTACTGCAGTATATTCAATATTTAAAAATGGAATTTGGTTTGGAGCAAACCACTCTTTGGAAAAATAGCCTATTATAGAATCAATAACATTTTCTATTCCAACTAAAGTGATTCCATTATTTGGTATTAAGCCATTAAACCAGCTAGCTACTATATTAGTTATATCAATACTTATAAAATTACCAACATCGGCATCTGTTACATTTACAGAATAGATTGTTGGGTCCAATCCAGGTGCATTATTCCACGTAACCGTATTTTGGAAAAAATCACTTGTGTTTGTAAATACACTAACAGTTTGTGGTGACAATATTACATCTGGTAGATCTTTCCTAAAAACGAATAATTCTAGCGAGGTTTGCAATATACTACTTCCTGGAGGAATAGCAGACAAATCAAATTTTAATAAACTTCTGAATACATCATTTGCTTGAACAAATAGCCCTGTAAATAAAAGGCTTGAGCTTCCAAAATTTGTAGTAGGATTCAATTGAGATATATATGCATCATCACTAGGATTAACTTGTATAAATGGCATAAATTCATCTCCTCTTTTTATTTTCTTTTGTCATTATGCTGTTCTACAAATATGCTATTACAATATATGTTTTTGTACTAAAATTGGATACAAGGAAAAAGCACTAATAATTAACTATAAATTTTAATTAATATTAGTGTTTAATTTATTTTCGGCATATATTTTGATTTTTAGGTTGCTTTTAATTTAATGGATCATTCAAATTCTTCATAAATTTCTTTGAAAATACTGTATTTTCCATAGCTTGTTTCATTAATTCAATTAGCTATTCTTCTGTTACATCCAGTGACCTTGGAATATATCTCTGAGGTGACATTATTGTATCTTTATATAGACTAAATCTTATTCCTTCCCTGCTTTTAGCTTTTGCAAATATCTTTTCAATGCAGTAGATATACTCTTCATCAGATATTTTCTCCTGGCTGAATATCTAGCAGTATTTAATATCCTTTATTATTTTTCTTGTCATACTACTCCCCCCTCATTAAAACTGAAAAAACCTCAATCACTGCAAAAGAGCAATTAAGTCTTTTTAGCTTGTCATTTTCAGGCATAAAAATAACAGTATATTCTCTAATGCTACCAATGATGCTGATTTCATTCACGTAATTAATTTACTTCAGGATTTTAAAGAATGGAGCATAGAAGATAAGAAAGAACTGTTATATTATCTTAAAAACAAGAAAGTTATCAGAGATACTAAAGACAATATATAGACTTGAATAAAAATGACACTATCATCACTGTATCCTATTTTTTGCAGTGACGATAGTACCGATATTTTTTGTTATTAAAGATTGGATGAAAAATAGAAAAACTTATTTCTGGCAAGTGTGAAATTTTTTAATACTCTCTTCAAATTCAAACCTTTTAAGTTTATAATAATTTTTCTGGGATATATTAATTCCATACTCTGGAGAAATCTTTTGTCCTGGTTTGTTGTATGCTCTATCAACAAAGACTTCATCAGGATCTTTCCGAATTTTCGAATTACCTTAACTATATATTACGCTTATTTTCTGTGTAAGATAAATTTCTGTTGTGGATAATCAAACTCACAACCTAACTTATATTCGATAAAGTCAATCTTTTTATACAATGCACGTGGAGCATTTCCTTTTTCATCATTTTCTCGAAAAGTCGTAACAACTACATCACAATTGTCAGGTAATTCAGCCAGCATTAAATCTATCATTTTAGTTGCAATACCATTTCTCCTATAGTTGGGATGAACAGCCATACAACTATGAACTATTTTTAATTCTCCATTATTTACACTTGTGACGCAAGTTAAGAATATTGTTTATTAAATAAAGCTATATATCATTAAGGTTAATTTCGGCATGTAGCCTATTTTTATACATTATAATTTTCCCTATATATTTTTAGTTAATATTAATTCATTTATATTATTACTTAACATAAGTAACAGTATTTCCTGTTCTCTTAAGAGGTACCATCTCTGGCATTTGAGAGTATCCAAGTGCAAGTCCCCCACAAATTGTTTCGTTTTCACTTAGGCCCAGTTTCATCATATATGCACGAATATATTTATTATCATCCAGCCAGTGAAGCTGATTTATCCAACAAGAACCTATATTCAAAGACACTGCTGCCAGCATCATGTTTTCCAAAGCAACTGAACAGTCTGCCATAGCGTTGCCATATTCTTTTTGATTTGCAGCCACAATTAATGTAGGAGCATTGTATGTGAAATCATAGCCACCTTTTTTTGATGCTAAAATTGAATTCTTTAGACTTCTGTAGGTATCTTCTTTAATCTCCATTTTGACAAATTCTTTTTCTATCATCGATTTTAGTTCTTGCAAAGTTTCTCTATTCTGTATTACGATAAAATGACTTGTTTGATTATTTCCACCACTTGGAGCAAAACGCCCAGCTTCAATTATTAGAGAAAGCTTTTCATCTGGAATCTGCTCTTTTTTATATTTACGTATACTTCTTCGTTTACTAATGACCTCTAATACTTGATTTTCCATAAGATCAACCTCCAATATTCAGAATCAACTTAATTAACTTTATAGCTATTTCATCTTTATTTACTATTACACATTAACTTATAAATAGATTATATCATCTTGTACAATGTCTTACTATTTAACTGCAATTTATTTCTTAAATAATTTTTGTTTATGTGTACAATGGCGTAGATAAAGATAAAATTATCACAACAGCTGATTACCAGTCATTAATGAAGAAAATAGCAAAGTTGGAAGAGGAGGACGAGATATTAAAAAAAGCTATGTCCATATTTGCAAAGAAAATTTGAGTACATTATACAAGTTTATTAAAGATAACAAAGATAATTATAGTGTTAAATTAATGTGTAATATCTTTGGTATTCCTAGAAGCTCTTTTTATAAGAATTTCAAAAGAACAGAAAGTATAATGCACTAATTCTTAATTGTCCCTTTTTTCCTCCCAGAGTCGTATGCTTTCTTCATGACTCACTTCTTTGTGTATTTGATGCAGCCATCCATAGATAGCCGAAAGCGTCACTAAACGTAGCATTTGGCACTCCATAATCAGGCATTTCAGTCACTGATTGTACCTCTGTGCGGCCCGCGTTAATCGCCTTTGAAAATGTTTCTTTAATATCAAGGACTGATATGTTAAACCAAATTGTATTAGGTTTATCTGTGTCTGGTGCTTTCAACCCGAATTTTGGGTTTTCATCCAACATGTGAAAGCGTACTCCGTATAGGGTAAAAACGGCTTCGTTTTCACCTTTGGGAAAATTTGAAACCTCAACACGTTTGAAATTGCTATACTTAAAGACCTCTTAAAAAAAACAAACCGACAATAAAGGATAGAGTTCAAGTAGCAAAGCAATATATCAATGAAGGCTATAAGGCTGTCATAGTTCTTAAATTTGCTAACCTAAGTAAATCTACATATTACTATCATATTTCAATAGAAAATAATGTTAAAATAAAATCTAAGAATGCCGGAAGGCCTATTGTAGGCTACTCCTTAACTACTGACAGCAGAATCCATTCAAGTCTAAGATATAAGACACCCAATGAATTTTATGCTCAAAACCTTGGTAAAGAAAGTGAAAGTATGGCCATTCATTTATAATTAATTTTCAAATACTGAGATATTCATAGTTAATGGGCGATTTTGTCCAAACTAAGGGGTCCAATCCGGTATTTGTAAAACGAACTGGTGACAATTTAATTTCGACTACTGATTTTTTTATTTTAGACAAAGAAGAAAAAGTGCAGACTCAATATCCATACTATAAAAATTATTTTAATCTACTAATTTTATTCCTAGTTTTTCATAAAACTCGGAGTCTATATTATGGCTAATTGTAAGTTTATTATCTTTTCTAAATTTTATTACATACTGCTTCATCCCCTGCCCATATATGCCATCTAAATTTCCAGGATAATAACCTTTTTCTTTCATTTTTCTTTGCATCTCTAAAACATCTGCCCCTCTATCTCCAGGTTTTAGAGTTACTAATCCTTTCTCAAAAGGACCATATGGTCCAGCATATATGCATACTATCATTCCTAAGTTTACATACTCATATAACTCTTCGACATCTTTATTTTGCATTCTAATGCATCCATGAGAAGCTTCATCTCCAATTGAGTCGGGTCTATTTGTTCCATGAATTCCAAATATTCCCCAAGGTACATTTAATCCAATCCACCTTGTGCCAAAACCTCCACTCCATTTCCTCATACTGGTAACTTTCCATGTACCTACTGGAGACGGTGTTTCTGCCTTACCACTAGCTATAGTATATTTTTTTAAAATTATATTTTTCTCTGTATCTATCAAATAAAGTCTCTCTTCACTAATGTCTACTAATATAGAAATATTTTTATTTGAATTAATTTTTGAAACTGATTTTACAGGATATTCACTTATATTAAATATAAAAATAATTACGACTACAAAAATAATTTTCTCTATAAACCTTTTTCTTTTCAATAATTGCACCTCACTTTATCAAAGCTATTTAATAATGCTGCTAAATTAATTGACCTCTATTTGCCAAATATTTGACTCGCATTAACTGTCACTTTAGTGCAAAACAACAATATAGAAGTTATAATGAATGTAATAATAATGTTATGTAATATAGTATTGAATTTTTTCATTTTTATCCTCCATATAATAATTCAACTCATATATAATTCTAAAATTCACATTGATAATAATTTTATTATATATTGTAATAAGAAAACTTATACTAGGCATTTAATACCAAATTCATCTAATGTTAAGTAATAATTATAGATATACAAGTTCATAATCATTTATTTATGAACTTGTATATCTATAAATAGTAACTTCGAGCAAATCTCTTTAACCCGATCATATCAACAAAAATGGACGAGCAATATCCTGGAGGAGAAAGTCCTATAAAGTTTTAGAATAGGATTAAAGAATCATATAATAAACTCTGTAATAGAATCATTAATGGTGAAATTTGTCCAAATGTAATGCTTGTTATCCATGATGAAATGATAAATATTATCTATATAAATTGTTAGAATTTTGTGGTTACATTTTTATACTGTCATCATAATTATTTCGTAAAAAAAGCCAAACGACAATCAATGCTCCAGATGCAACCATTCCACAAATGAATAATACTTGATTCATGCCGAGCATAAAGCTAGACTGTACAGAGTGTAATAATTCTGATGATCGTATTTTATGTGCTATGGAAATTCCGGGAGTGACACCTTTTTCAACTAGTGATATAACCTGAGCAGGCAAGCCATTAAGGTTAACATTTGCTTTATATACTGATGTCAATATAGTGCCAAGTGTTGCAACGCCAAATGTGCTGCCGATTTGTTGGATTGCTTTGATAACAGATGAACCAATTCCACTCTGGTTAGGCGACAAATCTACAAGTGCCGTACTCATTGTGATTGGCAAAATAGCACCGATACCAATACCTGCCAGCGCTGTCCACGTTGCTACCCAACTGTAGGCGGTTCCAATTACAGTGTTCCAACCCATCAATCCCGATAAAATTAACAGAATGAAGCCAAAGGTAAATATTAACTTTTTATTGATATGAATTCTGTTAACAATGATTGATCCTAACGTGATACCAAGAATAAGCGGCAACAATTTAAAGCCCGATTGCTGGGTATCACTGCCTTCGATGTTTTGAAAATATTGTGGTAAGATGTAAAGAAACCCAAACATGATATAACTGATCACCATCATAAAAATATTGCTTAGTGAAAATGAGCGTGAATTGAACAGAGACAGATCAATTAACGGTTTCTTGCTATGAAGTTCCCATAATACAAATGATATGAGCAAAATTGCACCAATAATAATTGAATACCAAACAAGATTATTAGACCAAGACTTTTCACCAGCATGGATAACACCATAGGTAATACTTGTTAAACCAAGACTTGAAGTGGCAATGCCAAGTATATCAAACATCTGTTGCTGAGAACTCTTAGATTCGGTCATTAAAATAATAACGGCAATCAAGGCGATTATGACAATTGGAACATTTATCAGAAAAACTGATCCCCACCAAAAGTTATTGAGTAACCAACCACCAATTATTGGGCCAATTGGCATACTCAATGTATTTGCAATTACCCAAATTGCAGTTGCTTTTGGTTGTTCTGACTTTATAAATAATACAGGAATAATGGACATTGTTGTTGGAATCAATGTTGCGGCACCAACGGCAAGTGTACACCGATAAATAATCAACATCGTCGGTGACGTTGCGTAAGCACACAACAGAGATGAAATACCGAAAATTCCCAAAGACAGAATGAGCATTTTTTTACGCCCAAAATGATCCCCAAGCATACCAGCAGGTAACAATACAGCTGCAAACACCAAGTTGTACGAATCAACAAACCATTGTAATTGACTGTTAGTCGCAGCTAATTTTGTGGCTAAAGTTGGTAAAGCAAGATTTAAAACCGTCGAATCGATACCTACTGTTAATGTACTTAAGGCTAGGACAAATATAATTAACCATTTACGCATATTCCTTGTTTTCATAATCCACCTCCATAAATTTAACCAAACGTTTGTTTAACTAAATAAGTAAATAAAAAATGGTGTTATTTACACCACAATTTAATTGTCATATCAGCAAGTTCGTTAATGTATTCATCATAATTATCATTAAATAATGATTCGCCAAAAATTGAGCTTGTCGTGAAATTATAAGTATACTGTAGAATCCCTAACCGAAGGTTAAATGTTTTTAACTGCGGCTTAATTTTTAGATTGTTTAAATATGACACAAATGTATCAATGAGCTTCTGTGTCGTATCGTTGATGAACTTATATTCTGATTTATCAAGTAAATTACGTTCGCGAATGACAAGAGGAATCACACTTTCATCATCGGCGAATATTGTGTGAATATTTTTTCCGTATATTACCAAGGCATCCTTCAATGGCATATGATCTTGAAATTTTTTAATGACTGTCTGTATCTGACTCATACTTTTTTTATGGCCAGACTCGACAACTGCCTTAAATATTTCTAATTTCCCATTTGGAAAGTAATGATACGTTAATGCTTCAGATAGTCCAACCTCTTTGTTGATATTACGCATTGATGTAGCATGATAACCATTCTTTAGAAACAACTTTTTTGAAATGTTTAAAATTTGTTCACGACGTTCAGCTGCTTGAACATCACGGCTTGTCATTTTACTGGTATCCACTATTCAATCAAACCTCCTGACAATATATTAACTAAACGATTGGTTAATTAAATTATATTATACTTTTTAAATTCATGCAACTGTTTTTTATCTGTGATGAAGAAATCCAGATAGAAATAATGTATATATTTTAGATGGGGTAATACCAGCGAACGTGTCATCAATGGCAAGGTAAAAATAAAAAAAGCAATAAAGCCTTTTTAATTGATAAACAATAATAGAACACATTGTGTACTAACTAAAATATTAGTTGCATATTATATGGTTTGTCTTCTTTTCTGGCTTACCTATGTTATTATATACATTTCTGAAATATTCCTCAATCTTTTTTTATATTACTCATTATACCATTTATCAAAAGACTAATTAATTAGAAGATACAACCTTTAACCCTACTATTCCAACCACTATAAATCCAATAAAAACTAGCCTAGTTATATCAATAGATTCTTTAAATAGTACTATTCCTAAAGTTACAGTACCGACTGTACCAATTCCAGTCCAAATTGCATATGCTGTACCCAAGGGAATACTCTTTAATGCTAACGATAAAAAATGGAAACTTGCTATCATACCCATTATTGTAAACATACTTGGTATAGGTTTCATAAATCCTTGAGAATACTTTAACCCTATAGCCCACCCCATTTCAAATAGACCTGCAACAATCAATATTAACCATTTCATAATTTTCACTCTCCTTGCAACATTTAAACGGATTTTTGGAATGTCAACATAAAATTAGACAACTTTTTAAGGTTATTTAACCTGGGGTAGAAGGATCATCTGAACCAGTGGCAAAGTAGGAAGCACCATATTAGTACATTTACTTTTCAGTACATGATACGCGACTACTCCTTTTACCATTAAATAAAATTTATTCGCGATAAATAGGACATGTTGCACATCTAAATGAACCATCTAAACGGGCATGCCATGTAAAATCTAATGGAATGATATTGAATCCCCTGCTTCTAAGCTTTTGCTGAAGTCCTTTATGTCTTTTTTGCACAATAATAGTTTTAGAATCAAGCATAAGAATATTGGTTCCAAGTTCTGATCTCGTTTTATCATCAACCTCAATAAAATTATATGTGTTTAGTGGATACGGTAAAGGATATTGGAGAGAGTTTGGATGTATAATACCTTGTTTTTCACCAATGAGGGTCATGCAACAATCCAAATGAAGAATGCCCTCGTTTTTTAAATACACTGGAATCACCTTGAACTCTTGTTCAACCTGATTCTTCAGCCAATGTAATCCTTTTTCATTACTAGCATATTTTCCAATACCTACATACACATATGGGTAATCTACAATAATATCTCCGCCTTCAAGAAATGAGTCTTCGTTCAAATTACCTGATGCTCTAAATTTTTGAAAATCTGAAAGTATATTTGAAAATCCACGTAATTCTTTCCGGCGCATTTCAATCTGGAGATTTCCAGCAATAATATGATTACCTATACAAAAAACAGGATCACGTGAGAACATCTGACCAAGTCCTGCAGTCTCGTCATTTTTACAAAAAACCTCCTCGGGATGTATAACCTGAATATCGTGAGATGTTAAAACTTCATTTAAATTTTTTAACTCATTTTGATACTTTTTCACAATAAAATCAGGAACTTTTTTCCTTTTTAATATGGGATAAATAAATCTGGTAAGAAACTTTTTCCACCATGGACTCTCATCTTCCATTTCGATTTCATGACTTCCAGGAAAATAAAGAGTTGGTACAATACCAAGAACAACCTTTTTCAATTTTCCATACTCATTTTCAATGCAAACTTTGTTTATCATTTTTTATGCTCCCTTCTATCTGATGCACCTATTCCATTCCAAAATACCTTCCAAACTGATTTTCCAATATTAAAAAATTCTTTAACTGAATAATAATGAATTTGCAGCATAACTCCATCTGCCGTACACATAAAAGCTTTCAGTAAATCTTCAGCATTGTTATCAGTTTTTAACTCTCCATAAGATAATCCTTTATTTATTATTCCAAGAATTAAGGAATAAAGTTCTTCTTCATATGAGTTTAACTTCTGATGCAGAACATCTTTTAATTCTTCGGGAGGGAAAAACATATTTCTCTTAAAAAAATTAAATTCTATATCCTTATTTTTTTCTGTAGGATATAAACTTATATGACAAAAAACAGCATAAAGTTTTTGCTCTATTGTTTTCATGCTTTTAAGTTGTTTTGATAAAATTTTTAACTCTTCTTTATTATTTTTAATGCAGTCGTTGACTATACTGAAAAAAATATCTTCTTTGCCTTTAAAGTGAGCATAAAGCGATGCTTTTTTTATACCTACATTGTTAGCAATTAATTGCATTGATGTTTTTTCATAACCATGAACAGCAAAAAGTTTCATAGCTTCTAATTTTATTTTATCAATTGTCATATTAATTCCTCCAAACATAACTGACCTACCGTTCGGTAGAACAATGTTAATTATAACTCATAGTTAATTAGATGTAAAGTAAGATTGTGTTGTAAAAACTTAAAATTTTGAGATATGTACTAATCAGGGATAATACCAGCAGCCGTGTTGTTAGAGCCAAAAAGGCATATCAATGGTTGATATGCCTTTTAAGAAATTTACTAGTTATTATGTATTTGTTAAATACAATAAAATCATTTTATATATTCGGTAACTAAGTCCGTAAAAAGTATACCTTCTAAATGATCTATTTCATGACAGAAACATTTTGCCAAATCTCCTGTACCTTTTAATATAATTTTATCTCCATTTTCGTTTAATGCTTGTACTGTTACTTTTGCAGGTCTCTTTAATTTTCCTACTACATTAGGAATACTTAAACATCCCTCTATAACTTCTTGTTCTCCTTCCTGCTTGATTATCTCCGGATTGATTAATTTTATAAGTCCCTGTCCCATATCTATTACAACTAATCTCTTTAATATACCTACTTGCGGAGCTGCTAATCCTGCACCATTTTCTGTATTATACAGGGTATCTCCCATATCTTTTAAAATTTGTCTTATTTTATCATCTACTATTTCAACTCTTCTGCTTTTTTTTCTTAGTATTTCATCATCAGAAAGTCTAATTTGTCTTAATGCCATTTAAACAACACCTCTGCTTTGTTGTGCTCTCGATTTTCTTTCACTTTCTTCAAAAATAAAAATATCCTCTATGGATTTATGAAAAACTTTAGAAATATCATAAGCTAACCATATGGAAGGTTCATATTTTTCTGTTTCTATAGAATTAATGGCTTGTCTCGATACCCCTATAAGTTCTCCTAATTGCTCTTGAGTTAATCCAAATGTTTCTCTAAATTTCTTTAATCGATTTTTCATAAATTATCACCTCTGTAATGTTTACCTTACATGATAAATATAACATTCTTTAATATTGATGTCAAGTTAACCTTACTTAATAAATAAGCTTATGATATTTCTAAATAATAGTTCGCTATAGATTACCATTGTGTCAAGTTGAAGTCTATAACATTGATTTGAATGTGTCAGCAAATAATAAAAACAACTCTAGATTGACATGAATTTAAGTGTTAAGTTGATGTCAATTTAGAGTATACTTTAATCTGACACACTAATTATTAATTGTATTGGTATTTATGAGAAAGTCAAAATTTTGGAGAAAATGTGCCTGGAACCCCTGTTACAAGGTCGAATATCTTTGCACGAAGTACAAGGATTAAATGGTTATTATGCCTTTATCCTTTACATTTTGCAAAAATCACCAATACCCAATAGTTTTGAAGCGTTTTGTATCAAATATAAGCTTCACTTTTTGACCGCCTTTACAATTCTGCGGAGTGAGCCGTCAAAAGAAAGACGAAAAAACTCCACTGTTAACCCTTCCATTGCGAAAATTTCGCCATATTTTTTTGTATGTGATTTGTCGGTAATGATCACTGTTCCATTCGGTTTCAAAACTCTCGCTATTTCCTGGCAGGCTTTCTCTCGTCCATCTTTGGTAGGGATGTTGTGAATACAAAGGTTGGAAAGAACCACGTCAAAGGTATCATTGGGAAAGGACATACTTCGCACATCCTCATTTCTTACTTCAACTTTTTCAAGGACCCCCTCAAGCTCGGCATTTCTCATGGTATTTTGATAAGTATTGCTGTGCATATCTCCTGAATTCCAAATATCAATGCCGATGCTCTTTCCCAGAGTCAATTTTTTGGCAGCACCAATCATTAAAAGGCCCCGTCCAGTGCCGATATCAAGGACTTTTTCATTTCCTTTCCAATCAATCATGGAAATCATCTTGTTCCTACGGTGTAGTTTGCCGAGCTTAATGTAATAAAGATATGAACCACAAACAAGAATCATTAAAAAACCGCAAAGCATAAGAACAAAGGCCACGATCTTCAGGTTGAGACTGGGAAAAGTGATTAAAGTAACTCCCCCACCAAAGCAAACTACTCCCACAAAACAAACAATGGTGACGCCGAAAGGCGAACCATCAAAACCATAATTCGGTTTGGATTTCAGTACGCTATTTGTCATAATTCCCTCCTTTATTTCGAATAACTTCTTGACAAGATACGGAGTGTATCTTATATTTATTAATATACACTTTTTGAATATAAAATACAATATGTATCTTATATTTTTTCAAACAAATTGTATACTATTTCTTACAGAAATACAGACAGAGGAGATGTATATCCATGAACGAGAAAATCGTAAATACACGAAAGCGGGGAGATACGTTAATCGAAAGTATTTATGACGCAGCTGTAAAGCTCATAAAAGAAGTCGGCTATGCAAATCTCACTTTTCAGCAGATTGCAAAGGCAGCGAAAACCAGCCGCAGTGTGTTGTACCGCCGGTGGGCAAACATGTTTGACTTACTTATGGAAATAGTTGATGACAGATCATCTAAAGCACTTGGCGGTCAATTAATCGACAGAATAAAAAATACCGGAACTTTACGGGGAGATCTGTTAAATTTACTTACAATCTACCAGAGTATCTACGCAGAAATTGGGCCGGAAATTTTGAGTGCAGTTTTATTTGAAATAGGGCAAGGTAATAGTAAAGTACCCGAAGCTGAGGTAGACGCAGAAGCAAAAAATATCCTGGTTATGCGAAAGTTACTGAAAAATGCAAAGTCAAGAGGAGAAAAGATAAAAGAGGTTAGCGACATAACACTGACCTTACCGTTTAACCTTATTCGTATGGAAAATCTTATGTATAAAAATGTTGATTCGAACCAGATTGCATTATTTGTCGATGAAATACTGCTTCCTGTTTTTACAGTGTAATAAGCAATCTTACGCCAATTATTGTTATTAGTAGGTATAATTATCCATGCTCTAGTAAATGGTCCGACTTTCATATTAGTTGCATTAGGTATCATGAGGTAACCCAAGAATATTTTCTGTTTTCAGGAAAAGGGACGCACCCTTGTACCACTTTCCGCCAGTTACATGATTGAACATTTGCAATATTCTCATACTTTATTGTGATAATGCCATCACCCTGCCACGTATGCCGGTATTATCCCTTATTATGCAAATTCTATAGAAATATACAAACAATACTTTTGATTTCCTATTTCAAATATCATAGTGCCCATTACAAAAGGTAGGATTTTTGTGATACTATAATTCTGTGTCCCGAAAGTACCTATTTTATATTTTGTGATATCACAAAATTAATGAGGGTATCTTTGTGAAAAATACGATATAATTTATCTATAAAAATCTTATAAAGGAGATATTAATCAATGTCTAAAATAGATTATATCCGAGTATATACAATAGATCAAAACACGGACAGGCAAGAAATAGCATTATCCGAGTTAGGAATCAAAAAACTTTTCATTGAAAAAGTCTCAGGTAAAAATACTGAAAGATCACAATTTAAAAAATATTGTTCATTAAGTTTACTGTAGATTATGCTTAATTTCTATGTTTCTTTTGTGTAGGATATCTTCTTGAATATACAATAAAGATATTCATAATCTCAATCTCACCATGAATAATAAATATAATAAAACAGGTAATCCTATTGCAGATAATATTGTGATTGCAACACGCACTTTTTTCTCATCTCGTAATATAAACAATAAAAACTTATACCCTAAAATACCAACTAATCCACCCAAACAATTTAAAATTATGTCATCAATGTCTGATGCTCCAATGCCTAAAAACCCCTGAATGATTTCGATAAATAGACTCACTATGAATATAAATAGCAGATTGGTTATTACTCTTTTATTGTTTTTGAATAATGACAAATATGTACCAAGAGGAATAAAGATAACTATATTGCCAGCCACATTACCAAAAGCGAATTTTTTTATAGTAGCAGAGCTGCTAAATATATATCCCTTTATACTATAAAAAGGAATGAGATTGATTGACCTATCTAAAGCCCTTTGACCATTAAACAGATCCAAAAGCGAAATTCGTGATAATAACAATAATTTAATTAAAAAAAGTATGTAACAAATGAAAACTCCATATAAAAAGGCTGTTTCAATTCTCTCTCTTTTATTCATAATACCTCCATTTTCATTTCATCCCTGCTTATTCTCTGACGTTCAATTTATAAATAATCGGTAGTTCACATTTTTTACCTATTATGCATTAATTATATAGATAGATTATATCATTATAATACAATGTACTGCATCCTTAAAATATTAAAAAAACAAAACTGCCTACCCCTTTAGTATCTAAAAATATCTGTTCTTTATATTCGGGTTGTTCCTGAATTTGAAATATTCCTCAATTTCCTGAAGTACTTCCTTGTTTATTTTTGATTTCTCCTTCAGCAGTTCAATATCTTTTAGTGTCTTAATAATTCTCATATTACCATCCTCCAAATATAAAATAAAGCATTCATTGACTCTACATCAACAAATGCTTTTCTTTTTTATAATATATATTTGAAAGAAGAGATAATACTAACTATAGAATTAAAACATCATGCATGTTATAATTTATTGGTACAATCAAATAGGTTGCATGTGGGCTACTGGTATCACACATCCCTGTTGAAGGGAGGTGATACAATGAGTAATGACATCTTAATGTTACTTTTCGAAGGAGGACTTTTCCTCATTTCACTGTTAACATTTGTAATATTACTTATTAAAGAAATAAAAAAATAGTAGCCCCCTGCGCAAGTGGATACTACTATTTTTTATTGAAAATTTAGTGATGCCAGTTGCCTAAGCAACTAGATTGTATACTACAGGATGTTAGCAGCATCCTGTTTTTATTTTCTCTCTTTGTATTTATATTATAACACAGATTATTATTTTAAATCATATTTTCTATAAAATTATACTGAAAATTATATTTTCCAAGCTATTTTAAGTATAAAATATTACTATAAATAATATATTTTATAAAATTTTTTATTAATATTAACTTCAAGCAAATCTCTTTAGCCAGCTCATATCAACCCATTACACAAATTCATCGCCTTTCACATATCAAGGCATAGCTGAAAGTTCCTATTCCAGTTCTTCCAGAATAAATATCCAATTAGCAGCATTTTAATCATTATTACTGGATCAATAGATTTACGGCCAGTGTTTGAATAAAAAGGTGATGCAATATCATAAATGAAATCAAAATTTATTAAGCTATCTATCTGCTTCAAAATATGTTTTTCAGGGATTATACTGTCATAATCTAAAATGACAATTTGCATCTGAGCACTATTTCCTGATTTTACTGTAGTTACACTACTAATAGAATCGTCATTAGAATTCAATTTAAATGTTGAATCTGCATTTATTATATTATTTCCATTATAAGATGCCGCTAACTGTAAATTGATGGTTTCATTTCCTAAATTTTTAGTATCATTTACTGCCGCCTTAAGTGATTGATACCTAGATAACTGCGAAGCACTTACAAAAGCAGTCCCAAACAGTAAAATACCCCCCAATACCAGACCGGTTACATTTTTCTTTATTTATTTTACAAATTATCTATTTCAATGAAATTAATTTTTATTATCAGATTTCTACGTTAAAAATTTATTAACTTATATTTAAAATAATAGTAACAATTTTAATAAGTAATTTTAATCAAATTTTAATTAAAAAACAGCATTATAAATGTATATTAACAGAACTTATTTATTGATAAAAAAAACTATCGATTTGGCGCTTGTATAAATACTTTTTTTAAATAGAATAGGAGATGTTAGCTCATGTTCATTCAAACTCATATATTAATAGCCAAGTATATTAACAAGGTTATCCAAAAAATTTTCAATATTACAATAAGTTCTAATAGTTTTAGATATGGGAGCATTAAGCCAGATATAGATCCTAGAATGTTATCAATACCACATTATAAAAATGATTCATTTGATATAATAATGAAAATGATAGTTTCTTTACAAAAATATAATTTGCCGCTTCACGATAAGGAGTTAAAAATTTTTTCTGCAAAACTTGGAGTAATTAATCATTATCTAACTGATTTTTTCTGTTTTCCTCATAATGATGCAAAAGCACGCCATCTTGTACCTCATTTAATTTATGAAAATAAACTTGCTCAAGAATTTTATAAGATTAATTTAGATAAAATTTGCACCAAAACAATAAGCTCAATTACAAAATCTTCTAATATAAAAATGAAAGAATATATAGAAATGAGACATATTGAATATATGAACAGCAAACCCAGCATAAATAAAGATATTTTTTACTCTGTAGAAATTTGTACTACTGTATCCTATATGATCGTATACAATTGCCTAAACAACATTTCTACAGAAGAATTCATAGCACTATAAGAAATGTCGCCAAAACTCTTGACAAAACAAAGCTAAAATAATAATAGATGATAAATTTAATTTTTGCCCATCATAAGGAATATCAATAACTGATTACATAATGATATAATATACTTATTATTTAATTTATAAAATATAAATCATTACAACAACATAACGAATATTTTTTGTACAAATTATTTACAAATAATAAATAAGAGTATAAATAATATTAGAATTTCATCTAAACGATAAAAAAGACAATATCAATTTTATAGATAAATTTATGAGTTTATCTATAAAATAAAAACAGAAGAGGAGACCTGTTTTTATGAATTTAGCATTTTATTTATTAACAATATGCACAGGTGTTTATGTTAACATAAAAATAGGTCAAACGCTCATTGAAAAATA